>NZ_QHHV01000131.1:2500-56865 GCF_003947245.1 Actinoplanes sp. ATCC 53533
GAGCAGAGCCACAGCAAGGAACAGAGCCACAGCAAGAGACAGAGCACCCGGTGAGAAGCGAGGCGATGACGATGAGGCAAGTGGCCGGCGCCGCGGATCCGGTGTTCCTGGACCGCACCGGCCGACGCCGGCGGCTGTTCGTGGCTGCGGGCTCGGGCGGCGGTCTCGTGCTGCTGATCGCCTCGGTGGCGCTGGTCGCCGGGTTCACCGGGACCGGACCGGGCTCGGTGCCGGGCTGGCCGGGCGGCACCGACGAGCTGCGCGTCGGCCGGCCGGACTCCGCGGTGTCGGTCCGTCCCCGGACGACCCGGCCGCCGGCGCCGACGACGGCTGCCGTGCGGCGCACCACCGCCCCGGCCGCGCTCGTGACCACGGTTCCGGCACCCGCCAGCGCGACGCCCAGCAGCACGCCCGCCGCGTCCGTGAATCCGCACCGGCGGGTGCCCACGCACACGCCGAATCCGCGCAAGAGCAAGGACAAATGACGGATGGGCAAACGGGTACGGCAGCCCGCTCCCCGCGCGCACTGGGCGCTGTTGGCCCTGCTCATGCTGGTGTTGCTGGCGGAGTTGTCGCTGAACGGGTACGTGAACCATGCCGGCGCGGAGGGCAGCGGCGAGCCCGCCGTCGCCAGCGCCGGTGGCCGGGTGCCGGCCGCCGTCCGCGACGGCGCGGCCGTGCAGCGCATCGCGGCTGACGGGGCGGTGAGCAGCCGGGCGATGCCGGCCAGGACCATCGCGCTGACCTTCGACGACGGACCCGATCCGGTCTGGACGCCCCGGATTCTCGCGGTGCTGGCCCGGCACGGCGCCCACGCGACGTTCTTCCAGGTGGGGTCCCGGGTCAACGAACATCCGGAGATCTCCCGTCAGGTCGTCGCGGCGGGCAGCGAGATCGGTTCGCACACGTTCAGCCACCTGACCACGGCCGGCGCCCCGGGCTGGCTGCTGGACGCCGAGCTGGCCCTGACCCGCAACGCCATCGCCGCCGCCACCGGCTACCGGCCGGTGCTGATGCGGCCGCCGTACTCCTCGGCACCGGACGCGGTCACCGGAGCCGACTTCACCGCGCTGCGGCGGATCGGCGCGCAGGGCTACCTGGTGGCGCTGACCGACCGCGACACCGAGGACTGGCGGCGCCCCGGCGTCGCGGCGATCGTGCGGGCGGCGCGGCCGGCACGCGATGCCGGTGCGGTAGTGATGCTGCACGACTCCGGAGGCGATCGGGCGCAGACGGTGGCCGCTCTGGACCAGATGATCCCGGCGATGCGGAGGCAGGGCTACCGGTTCGTCACGCTCTCCGAGGGGCTGGGGCTGCCGGCGGCGCCACGGGCCTCGGCCGGTGAGCGCTGGCGCGGGCACGCGCTGCGGCTGGCGCAGGTGTCCGGCGGCTGGCTGGCCCACGCGATGACGGTCCTGATGCTGATCGCGCTGGTGCTCGCCGCGATGCGCCTGCTCGTGCAGCTGTGGTGTGCTCGCGCGCACCTGCGCCGGGTTCGCGCGCTCGACGCTGAACCGCTGGTCGACCTCGGCCTGGTGTCGGTGATCGTGCCCGCCTACAACGAGGCCGCCAACATCGCCGGTACGGTGCGGTCGCTGCTCGCCAGCGACTATCCGCTGCTCGAGGTGATCGTCGTGGACGACGGCTCCAGCGACGACACCGCCGGCGTCGTGGAGCGGCTCAGGCTGCCCCGCGTCCGGGTGATCCGGCAGCGCAACGCCGGCAAGCCGGCCGCGCTGAACACCGGCGTCGGGTACGCCCGCGGCGACATCTTCATCATGGTGGACGGCGACACCGTCTTCGAGCGTGCTGCCGTCGGGCGGCTGATCCAGCCGATGCGGGACCCGGGTGTCGGCGCGGTGTCGGGCAACACCAAGGTCGCCAACCGCGGCGGGCTGCTGGGCCGCTGGCAGCACCTGGAATACGTGATCGGCTTCAACCTGGACCGGCGGATGTTCGACGTCGGCCGGTGCATGCCCACGGTGCCCGGCGCGATCGGGGCCTTCCGCCGGGCGGCCGTCCGTGATGTCGGCGGGGTCTCGCCGGACACCCTGGCGGAGGACACCGACTTCACCATGGCGGTGATCCGGGCCGGCTGGCGCGTGGCCTACCAGCCCAGCGCCGTCGCCTGGACCGAGGCGCCGGCGTCGCTGCGGCAACTGTGGCGCCAGCGCTACCGCTGGTGTTACGGCACCATGCAGGCGATGTGGAAGCACCGGCGGGCCCTGGCCCAGCGCGGCCCGGCGGGCCGGCTCGGCCGCCGCGGCCTCGGCTATCTGCTGGTCTTCCAGGTGCTGTTGCCGCTGAGTGCGCCCATGGTCGACGTGTACGGCCTCTACGGTCTCTTCTTCCTGCCGCTCGACAAGGTCGTCGCGGTCTGGGCCGGATTCACCGCGGTGCAGGTCGCGACCGCCGCCTACGCGCTGAAGCTCGACGGCGAGAGCTACGGCCCGTTGTGGAGCCTGCCGCTGCAGCAGATCGTGTATCGCCAGCTCATGTATCTGGTGGTGGTGCAGTCGGCGGTGATGGCCCTGCTCGGCGGGCGGCTGGGCTGGCAGCGGATGGTGCGGACCGGCGCCGCCACGGCACACGCCGCCGCGACG
Organism: Actinoplanes sp. ATCC 53533; assembly: GCF_003947245.1. Lineage (NCBI taxonomy): Bacteria > Bacillati > Actinomycetota > Actinomycetes > Micromonosporales > Micromonosporaceae > Actinoplanes > Actinoplanes sp. ATCC 53533. The sequence goes on from NZ_QHHV01000131.1 coordinate 5,104, forward strand.
ACGCCGGAACCGCTCCCGAGGCCGCACCCCGGGCAGCCGGCCGTGCGGTCCGCCCACTGGCCGATCAACTAGCCGGTGCGGGTCACCGGATCACTTCGACCCCCGCGAAGGTTCGCTTGCCCCGGCGCAGGACCAGGAAGCGGCCCCGCAGCAGGGCCGACTCCGGGACCTGCGCTTCCGGGTCGGTGAGGCGCTCGTTGTTCAGGTACGCGCCGCCCTCGGCGATCGTCCGGCGCGCCTCGCCCCCGCTCTTCACCAGCCCCGACGACTGCAACAGCGCCGTCACGGTCGGCAGCTCACCGCGTACCTCGGTCAACCCGGCCTCGGACAGCGCTGCCCGCAGCGTGTCCGCCGAGAGCTCCTCCAGGGATCCCCGGCCGAACAGCGCTTGGCTGGCCGTGACCGCCTGCTTCGCCTCTTCCTCGCCGTGCACCAGCGCGGTGATCTCGAAGGCCAGCTCGCGCTGCGCCAGCCGGGCCTGCGGCCGTTCGGCCGTGGCCTTCTCCAGCTCCTCGATCTGCTCGTGGCTCTTGAAGCTGAAGTAGCGCAGGTACAGCGGGATGTCCCGGTCGTCGGCATTGACCCAGAACTGGTAGAACGCGTACGGCGAGGTCATCGCCGGGTCGAGCCAGGTGGCGCCGCCCTCGCTCTTACCGAACTTGGTGCCGTCCGCCTTGAGGACCAGCGGGGTGGTGAACGCGTGCACCGGGCCTGCGCCGCGGCGGCGGACGAAGTCGACGCCCGCGGTGATGTTGCCCCACTGGTCGGAGCCGCCGAACTGCAGGGAGCAGCCGTGCCGCCGGTGCAGCTCGTGGTAGTCGTTGGCCTGCAGGAGCTGGTAGCTGAACTCGGTGAAGCTGATGCCGGTCTCCAGGCGATTTTTCACCACGTCACGGGCCAGCATCTTGTTGACCGGGAAGTGCTTGCCGACGTCGCGCAGGAAGTCGATCACCGACAGCTCGCCCGTCCAGTCCAGGTTGTTGACCATGGTGGCCGCGTTCGCCCCCTCGTAGGTGACGAACGGGGCGAGCTGGTCGCGGATGCGCAGCACCCAGCCGGCGGTCACCTCGCGGGGGTTGAGCACGCGTTCGGCCGATTTGCCGCCCGGGTCGCCGATCTGGCCCGTCGCGCCACCGACCAGCAACAGCGGGCGGTGCCCGGCCAGTTGCAGGCGGCGGGCCGTGACCACCTGCATGAGGTTGCCGACGTGCAGGGAGGCGGCGGTCGGGTCGAAGCCGACGTAGAACGTGATCGCACCGCCGTCGAGGTGTTTGCGCAGCTCATCGGGGTCGGTGGAGTCCTGGATCAGTCCGCGCCACTGCATGTCGTCAACGAGAGTCACCCCGAAATTGTCCCGCATCGGGCGGACGCGGGTACACCGGGTTTGGCGATGCCCCGCCGGCGCTCTCCCGCGAGAGCTGGGCAACGAGTCGCCTGGACAGGGAGGATGGCGGCATGACGCGCCTCGCACAGGTCGATCTGTCGGCCAAGCTTCCGAAGAAGGACGGCCTCGCGCGGCTCGAAGCCGCCCAGGAGCGCCTCCTGCGGCTCCGGCTGCTCCTGGGCGGCCAGCTCGGCGACCACAAGATCGGGCCGCCGCTCTGCGTGCTCTTCGAAGGCTGGGACGCCTCGGGCAAGGGCGGCGCCATCAAACGCCTCGTCGCGCCCCTCGACCCCCGGCACGTCCGCGTCTCCCAGTTCGCGGCGCCCACCTACGACGAGAAGAGGCACCATTTCCTCCAGCGGTTCTGGGCTGTCCTGCCCGGCTGGGGTGGCATGACCGTCCTCGACCGCTCCTGGTACGGCCGCGTCCTGGTCGAACGCGTCGAAGGCTTCGCCACCGCGAAACAGTGGACCCGCGCCTACGACGAGATCGTCGAGTTCGAGCGCACCCTCACCGCCGAGGGCATGATCCTGATCAAATTCTGGATGCACGTCTCCCCCGAGGAACAGCTGCGCCGTTTCGAGGACCGCGCCCAGGACCCGCTGCGCTCCTGGAAGCTCACCGACGAGGACTGGCGCAACCGCGACCACCGCGACGACTACGAGGACGCCGTCGAGGACATGGTCACCAGGACCGACAAGAAGCGGGCGCCCTGGAAGATCGTCGCCGGGGACAGCAAGCCCTACGCCCGGGTCGCCGTCGTCGAGCACGTCTGCCACACCCTCGAAACCAAGCTCACCGAGCGCGGCTACGACATCCACGACGCCGACTGACAGCATCCGACAGCCGGCGTGTCGGACCATGGATAGAGCCGTCCATCGATCTATATATCTGAATACATTCCGCTCTGCGGCCCTGGCGTCCGGCCCGGGCCCGACCAGAGGGGGATCCACATGCGACTCAGTCCACCGTTGGCCCGGCTGCGCTCGGCGGTCCTGATCGGCGGCGCAGCGCTGAGCCTGGCGATAGCGGGCATGGCCTCACCCGCGTCGGCCGCGCCCGGCACGGCGGCCGACCCGAACGCCGCCGTCGCCGACGACAAGGCACCGCCGAGTGGCGGGCATCTCCTGACGAACGCCGCAGGCGTCGATGGGGCCGGCGCCTCGGGCACCAAGGGCACCGGCGACCTCGCTCCCACCAAGTCGCCCGAGGTCGCCGCGAAACCGCCGGCCGGCGGCATCAATCAGACGGTGATCGGCACGGACAGCCGGACCCGGGTGAATCCGACCACGACGTACCCGACCAGCGCGATCGTGCAGATCGTCCGCACCGCCGGCAGCACCACCTTCGGCTGCACCGGATGGCTCTACGGCGCGAACATCATCGCGACCGCGGGCCACTGCGTGCATCCCGGCGGCGGCGCCGACGGCGGCGGGGGCAACGGCTTCTACCCGCGGGCCAACTACACGATCATCCCGGCCCGCAACGGCGGCACCAACCCGTTCGGCACCTGTACGGCCACCCAACTGCTGTCGGTCAACGGGTGGACCGCGAGCGGCAACGAGGGCAACGACTACGGCGCGATCCGGCTCAACTGCAACGCCGGCACCAGCACCGGCACGTTCGGCTTCTGGTGGCAGAGCGCCTCGCTGAACGGGACCGCCACGACCGTGTCCGGCTATCCGTGTGACAAGACCTTCGGCGAGCAGTGGCGCCATGCCGGCATGTCCGTCACCGCCACGCAGGCGCAGCAGGTCTTCTACCAGAACGACACGTTCGGTTGCCAGAGCGGCAGCCCGGTCTACCAGAACCGGGCCGCCGGCAGCTCGTTCTGCACCGGCCAGTGCGTGATGGCCATCCACGCGTACGGGCTGCACGGCTCGTCGCCGCATTCGACCGACAACCACGGCACCCGCATCACCGAGGCGGTCTTCAACAACCTGATCACCTGGCGCGGTTGACCGGCCGCGACATGCCCGGGTGGCCCGCCACCGGCGGGTCACCCGGAACCGGCCCGGCCGCCGGCCCGTCCAAACCGGGGTCAGCGCCGGCCACCCCGAAGGAGCACCTCGTGCGGACTCCACGCCCGATGACGATCGCCCTGCTCGCTGCGGTGCCACTCCTGCTCGGCGTGGGGCTGGTCCTGGCCGGCGGCGACCAGCCGGTCTCCGACACCGATCCGCCCGGGCCGCCGGCTGGGTCACCCGTCATGGGCACGATCGCCGGCGCCGTCGCCCGCCCGGACGGCAGCCCGGTCGCCGACGCCGGCGTGCTGGTCGCGTCGCTGGAGGACCCGGCCGTCGCGATCCCGGAGATCGGCGTGCGCACGGGCACCGACGGCCGCTACGAGTGGCGGCTGCGCGGCGGGCGCTACGAGGTGACCGCCGTCGCCGGCACCAGGCGGACGGCGGGGACCGCCACCGTCGTACCAGGTCAGACCGTCACCCTGGACCTGACCCTGCGCTGACCGCCGGCCGGGCGCGGATCACTCCGGCGGCGAATAGGCGGGCAGCCCCAGCACCTTGCGGATCGACGCCTGGACCTGCTCGACGGCCGGCCGGGCGTCGATGTCGTAGACGACCTCCTTGCGGCGGAAGAGCTCCAGCACCGGCCGGGTCTTCTCGTGGTAGTCGCGCAGCCGGCCGGCGAGCGCTTCCGGGGTGTCGTCCTCGCGGGTGATCAGCTCGGTGCGGCAGATGTCGCAGCGGCCCTCGACCTTGGGCCGGTCGGCGATGAGGTTGTAGTCCATGCCGCAGCCCGGGCAGAGCCGGCGGCTGAGCACCCGGCGGCGCACCTCGTCGTCGGGCAGTTCGAGGTGGATGACGCCGTCGATGTCGTAGCTCTCCATGAAGAACTCGGCCTGCCGGCCGTTGCGCGGGAAGCCGTCGATGATGAAGCCGAAGTTCCAGTCATGCTGATCCAGGCGGTCGCGGACCACGGACTCCACCATGTCGTCGCCGACCAGCTCGCCGGCGTTCACGGTGCGGCGCACCTGGGCGCCGAGCTTGGTGTGGTGCTGCACGTGCCAGCGGAAGACATCGCCGACGCTGATGTGCACCAGGTCGAGGTCGTCGCAGAGCAACTCGCTCTGGGTGCCCTTGCCGCTGCCCTGCACACCCATGATCACGTATTTGCGCATGGTGTCGTCCTCTCTCAGTCCGCGGCGCCCACGCGCAGCGGGCCCGGTGCCGGGCGTCCGTCGAGCCCGGCCGGGTCGATGCTCCACCCGTCGGCGACCCGCAGCACGTCCTGTTCGGATACGAGCACGGTGCTCTCCTCGTCGGCGAAGGTCGCGGGCAGCCCGGCGGAGCGTTCGGCCGGGTCGGGGTCGCCGTGCCAGGAGGTGACGTCGCCGGTCTGTCCCACGTAGCCGAAGGTGCGGACCAGCTCGCCGTCGACGGCCCGCTGCCAGCGGTGCGACTCGGTCACCCGGTGGGTGGCGAAGAACTGCACCTCGGTGCGCAGGCGCGCGGAGAGCTCGACGACGTCCACGATCGTGTCGGGGCGCAGCAGATAGCGGCCGGCCACGAGCACCCAGGACGTCTCCCGGGCGCCCGGCAGCGCGGGCGTCACCGCGACCCGGTCGTCGCTCAGGTGCGCCAGGTCGATGCCCGCGCGCCAGGACACCTCGCCGAGGTCGCGCAGGCCGAGGGCCGACAGCACCCGCTCCGGGTCGCCGTCGCGGACGGCCAACCACGCCTGCTTGCCGCCGAAACCGACCATGACGTCCGTATCCATGTGCACCACGCTAGTGGTCAACATGGGCCGGCCGCGCGTTATGCCCAGCCGTGATCGCGGCGCAGCACCCCGGCGACGCGGTCGAAGCGGGCCCGGTCGAGCACCGCGCCCTCCCGGCGGATGCCGTCCTCGTCGACCTCGAGAACCCGGTCGAGGCGGATCCAGCTGGGCCGCGAGTCGCGGTCCCACTCGCCGGGACCGAGGCCCAGCCAGTTGCGCTGGCCGTCGCGCTCGCTCTGGCTGGAGAGCATCAGGCCGAGCAGGATCCGGCCGCTGCGCCCCACCACGAGCACCGGCCGGTCCTTGCCCTGCGACGGGTCGTCCTCGTACTTCACCCAGGTCCACACGATCTCGCCCGGGTCGGCGTCGCCGTCGAGGTTCGGCGAATACTCGAGATGACGGCCGCGGCTCGCGGCCGGGACCTGCCGCGGGCCCGGGCGCGGGGTGCCCTGCGGGGCCGGGGCACGCCGGCCCGCGACGCGCCGCAGCGTGCCGGCGATGCCCTTGAGAAGTCTGCTCACCGGGGCACTGTAGCGGCCCGGGCGCCGGCCATTGCTCCTCGCGCGCCCGGCGGCACTCTTGCCGACAGCCCATCGATGACTGACACTAGGTCAAGAACGCTCCTCTGTGTAGTTCTCGCATTGCTCAGCGTGAGATTTGGAAAGGCGGAGGGTGCGTGATGGCCGACCTCGGCATGCATGACGGCGGCGGCTGATGCTGCTGCCGCGGACCGAGCACCTGCCGGCCCGCCCGGCCTGGGACTGCTCGGTGTGCGACCACCCCTGGCCCTGCGCGAACGCGAAGGCCGACCTCGCCGAACAGTACGAACGGTTCCCGGCCGGCCTGGCGATCTACATGGCGTCGGTGCTCTACGACGCCGTCGAGGACCTCACCGCCTCCGGCGAGCCGACCCCCGCCGATCTCTACGAACGCTTCCTGGCCTGGGTCGGCTGAGCGGGCCCGGCTTCTTATGTCTTCGTGTGTCGATCCTTAAGCGCACCTGAGGAGACGCCCACCCGGAGGCGGCGGGCCGCATAGTCGGTGGGCCGCCGTCCCCCACCCGGCAGCCCGCCGCGCCCGCGCGGCCGCAGCCCCCGATCCCCGAGGTGACCGTTCCCGTGCCGATGTCCGCTGCCCACCGAGTCCGGTACACCCTGGTGGCGGGAGCCACGGCGGTGGTGATCGGGGTGGGCTTCACGGTCGTCGGGCTCAACCGGCAGGCCGCTCCCCCGGCCACCCGTACCGCGGCGGACGTCCCGCTGGTCGTCGCCGAACCCGGCGGCGACCCGGGCGCCGGCACCGACCTGCTGCTGGACGACGCCGCGCCGGCCGCCCCGCCGAGCGCCGCGGCACCGTCCGCCCGGGCGACCAGCGCGACACCCGCGACGAAGGCCCCGGCCACCCGCAAGCCGAAGGTCACGCCGACCAAGCTCAAGGCCACCACCGCCGCACCCGCACCGAAGGCCAAGAGCGCCCCGACGACCAGCGGCTCGATCCTCACCCAGGTGCTCGCCCACATCAACGCGGCCCGCGCCGGGGAGGGCCTGGCGCCGCTGTCGCTGGACCAGAACCTGTCGAAGGCCGCGGCGCTGCACAACCAGCTGATGAGCGGCGACTGCGGCCTGGAGCACCGGTGCCCGGGCGAGGGCGACATCGGCGAGCGGTTCAGCGCCCAGGGCGTGCGGTGGAGTTCGGCGGGCGAGAACATCGGCTACGGCTGGGCGGGCGCCGCCGACGCCGCGATCGTCGGGGCGGCGAACGGGCTGTGCGACAGCATGCTCGCCGAGGTGCCGCCGGAGGACGGGCACCGGAAGAACCTGCTGAGCAAGAGCTTCGAGCGGATCGGCCTGAGCGTGGTCCGCGAGTCCAACGGCCAGGTCTGGCTGACCCAGGACTTCGTCGGATGACCGGCCGGTGGCCCAGCGGCCCGGGCCGGCGCCGGCGGCTGCGCGACATGTTCGGCCCGACGCGGCCGTTCGGCCCGAAGCGGCCCGGCGGCCAGTGCGGACCGGTCAAGCGCACCCGCCCGGCGGGCTCGCGACGCCCGGCCCGCTGACCACCGCGCCGCGGGTGCGCCCGGCATAGGCGCTACCGGCGGTGCTCGCGCACGCCGAGATGGGCAGCGGAGTTGCGGCGGCCGGTAATACTCGGCCGAAAGATCAGCAACGATGCCCGGCCTACCCGGCGCGCCCAGCGAAACGCCGTGCGTCACGGCCGGTCTCCGTCGTTCGACTGTCCACAGTGCACACTGGGCGGATCGGGCCGGCGGCATTCACCACGGGGGAAACACCATGCCGTCCATATCTCGTCGTGCCGCGCTGGGCCTGCTCGCGCTCGGCGCCGTCAGCACCTCCGGCGCCTGCTCCAGCACCAGCACCACCTCCAGCACCAACGCCACCGCCGCAGTTCGTCCCGCCCACAACGAGAAGGCCCACGACGAGAAGAAGGTGACCGGCCCGCTCGCCAACCCGATCGTCCGGGAGAACCTGCTCCAGGGCGACCGCGGGTGGCAGACCGCCGGCGCGCGGGCCTCGGATGACGTCACGCGCCAGATCCAGGGCTACGCGGCCCGGACCTCCGTCAACGTCGGTGGCTCGCTCGACTTCCACATCTCGGTGGCCGGGGACAAGGCGTTCACCGTCGCGGTGTACCGGCTGGGTCACTACGGCGGAGCGGGCGGCCGGCGGATGGTGACCAGCGACCGGCTCCAGGGCAGGGAGATGCCCGCGCCCTCCGTCGACGCCGACACGGGGCTGATCGCCTGCGACTGGCCCGTCGCCTGGACCCTGGCGGTCGCCGAGACCTGGACGTCGGGCTACTTCCTGGCAGTGTTCGAAACGGACGACGGCTACCGCAGCTGCACGCCGTTCGTGGTGCGTAACGATCAGCACAAGGCGGACTTCCTGGTCGTGGTGCCCTTCAGCACCTACCAGGCGTACAACCTCTGGCCCGCCGACGGCCGGACCGGGAAGAACCTCTACAAGGGCTATGTCAAACCCGACAAGCTCGGCGGAATCGACGATCGCGCGTTCCAGGTCTCGTTCGACCGCCCCTACTCGCGGGACGGGATGCCCACCTGGTCCGACCTGGACCTCGCCGCCGCCCGCTGGCTCGAAGCCGCCGGCTTCGACGTGGCCTACGCATCGAGCCTGGACCTGCACGAACGACCTGTCCCGCCGGGCCGGCACGCCGCGATGATCTTCCCGGGTCATGACGAATACTGGTCGCAGGCGATGCGGGACACCACGGAGCAGGCGGTCGACGACGGCACCCACCTGGCGTTCCTCGCGGCGAACAACATCTACTGGCACGTCCGCTTCGACGCCGCGCGGGACGGCCGCCCGAACCGGGTGGTGACCTGCTACAAGGACGCCCCCGACCCGCACGCGGACGAGCACGGGCCGACGAGGAACTGGCGGAAGCTCGGCGCGCGGCACAGCGAGGCCGAGCAGCGGCTGCTCGGCGTGCAGTACAACGGGATTCTGGCGAAGCCGGTGCCGATGGTCATCACGCAGACCCGGCACTGGTTCTGGGCGGGCACCGGGGCCCGGGCCGGCGACACGATCCCCGGGCTCGTGGCGGTCGAGGCCGACGGCTGGAACCCGAAGATCAAGATCTCCCGCGAGGCGAACCAGACGCTGCTGTCGAACACCCCGTACGAGGACCGGCTCGGTCGCGGGCGCCGCGTGCAGAACACGAGCCTCTATGAGACCGCCCGCGGCACGCTCGTCTTCGCCGCGGCGACGTTCCACTGGAACCTCGCGCTGATCGACTCCCCGTACACCGACGTACGGATCCAGCGGGCGACGAAGAACCTGCTCGTCCGCATGCTGGCCGACCCGAGAAGCAGCCCGCGGAACCGCTAGGGGTGTCTGGCGGATCATGGCGTCGCCTGCGGCGAGGTCCCGGTTTCGCGTCGCAAGGGGGCGGAAGGTCGGATACCGGTGGTGTATCCGGCCTTCCGGCCCGCGCCGCGAGGCGGAAGCTGGACCCGGCGAAGGCCGTCATGATCCGCCAGACACCCCGTGGACCGCGCCCGGGGACTGGCCGGAGTAGCGGCCGTTGGGCCGGAACCGGCTGGGCTCGTCCGCGTATTCCTCCAGGGCGTGTGCGATCCAGCCGGCCGTCCGGGCGACGGCGAAGATCGTCTCGCCCGCGTCCGCCGCCATGCCGTGCAGCAGGGCGAGAGCGGCGAGCGCGAAATCGATGTTCGGCGCGGCCCCGGAATGCCGCTCCATGGCCGCCGTCGCGTCGGCCATGGCAGCCCGGACCGCCCGCTGGCCTTCGGCGACCGGCGGCTCCGCCAGCATGCCGAGCAGGACGGCCGCGCGTGGGTCGCCGGCCGGGTAGAGCGGGTGCCCGAAGCCCGCCAGCCAGCCGTCGGCGCGCAGCCGGTCGGCGATGGCGCCGACCGCGTCCCGGGAGCGCATCACCTCGGTCAGCAGCCCGAACACGATGTCGCTGGCCGCGCCGTGCAGCGGGCCGTCGAGCGCGGCCAGGCCGGCCTGGATGACCGCGTACGGATGCGCCCGGGTGGAGGCCGCCACCCGGGCCGCGAAGGTGGAGGCCGCGAGGTCGTGGTCGGCGAGCAGCACGAGCGCCGCGTTCAGGGCGGCGACGCCGGCCGCAGTGGGCGCGCGATCGGTGAGGCGGCACCACAACGCGTCGGCGAGGGCCTGCCCTCGCGGAGGGTGCGCTCGCACGGGCAGCGCCGCGACCATGGTGCCGAGGATCGTGCGGCCGCGGGCGATGACCGCGGCCGGCGTGGTGTCGAAGCGCAGCCGGTCCACGGCGGCGATCGCGGCCACCGTGACCCTGAGCCGGTCGGTCGACCGGGCGCCGGCCGGCAGCGGCACCGTCACGGCCTCGGCCAGCGCCCGCAGCTCAGGGTCGGGCTCCACCGGGACATGCGCCAGCCTGGAAGTCCACAGGAGAGTGACGACCGACTCGAAGGACGCCGTCCCGGCGAGCACCCGCGCGTTGTGGCCGCGGTAGAACAGCTCGTCCCCGGTGATCAGCGTGATGCCGGTGTGGATGGCCGGCGCGTCCGGCACCGCGCCCGGCCGCTTGCGCCGGGCCACGAAGGCGGCGACGTCGGGCTCGGCGAACAGGCTCTCCTTGCCGTCGGCGTTGCGGCGGCTGCCGAGGAGCCCGCGGCTGACGTACGCGTAGACCGTCGCCTTCTTGACGCCGAGCCGGCGCGCCACCTCTTCCGTCGTCAGCAACCGCTCCGCGCTCATGTGGTCATCTTCTCATGTTGACTGAATCAATGTTGACATGAGGATTGTCGGGCCCGACATTGAAGCGATGCTGACCGTGAAACCAGGGCTTGCCGACGTCATCGCGTTCGACACCCGGATCGCCGAGCCCGACCGCACCGGCGGATCCCTGCGCTATCGCGGGGTCGACATCGCCAGGCTGGTCGAACGGGCGAGTTTCGCCGACGTCTGGGGCCTGCTGGTCGACGGCGACTTCGCCCGGGCGCTGCCCCCGGCGGAGCCGTTCGCCACCCCGGTCCACTCCGGGGCCGTCCGGGTCGATCTCCAGGCGGCGACGGCCGTGCTCGCCCCGCGCTGGGGCCTGCGGCCCCTGATCGACATCGATGACGAGCAGGCGCGGGAGGATCTCGCCCGGGCGTCGGCCACGATGCTGTCGTTCGTGGCCCAGTCCGCCCGCGGGATGGCGCTGCCGGCCGTGCCGCAGCGCCGGATCGACGAGGGCCGGACCGCCGCCGAGCAGTTCATGATCCGGTGGCTGGGCGAGCCGGATCCGCGCCGCGTCGCGGCCGTCGACCGATACTGGGTCTGCGCGGCGGAGCACGGCATGAACGCCTCGACGTTCACCGCCCGGGTGGTCGCCAGCACCGGGGCCGACGTGGCCGCGTGCCTGTCCGCGGCGGTCGCCTCCCTCTCCGGGCCACTGCACGGCGGCGCCCCGTCCCGGGCGCTCGGCATGGTCGAGGCCGTGGAGCAGCGCGGCGACGCCCGCGGGTACGTGCGGGAGGTGCTGGACAGCGGCAAGCGCCTGATGGGCTTCGGCCATCCCGTCTACCGGGCCGAGGACCCCCGGGCCCGGATCCTGCGGGCGGCCGCCCGGGATCTCGGCGCGCCACGGTACGAGGTCGCGCTGGCCCTGGAGAACGCCGCGCTGGCCGAACTGCGGGAACGAAAGCCGGAGCGGGTCCTCGAGACGAACGTCGAATACTGGGCCGCGATCGTGCTGGACTTCGCCGGCGTACCGGCGGATCTCTTCACGCCGCTGTTCGCCTGCGCCCGCACGGCCGGCTGGAGTGCGCACATCATCGAGCAGAAGCGGCTCGGAAAGATCATCCGGCCGTCGGCCGACTATGTCGGCGAGGCCGACCGGGAGCCGTCCTCGCTCGCCGGCTGGGACCGCCTCGGCGCCACCCACTAGCGTACGGCGGGTGGACGACTACTCCTGGCTGCGGATTCCCGCCTCCGAGGTCGACCGGGCGGCGCGGGAACTGCTCGGGTGGCGGCTCACCGCGAACGGGGTCTCCGTCCGGCTCACCGAGGTCGAGGCGTACAGCGGGCTCGGCCGGGATCCGGCCAGCCACGCGCACCGCGGGGTGACCGGCCGCAACGAGGTCATGTTCGGTCCCGCCGGGATGCTGTACGTCTACCAGATCTACGGCATGCACTTCTGCGCGAACGTGGTGTGCGGCGAGGCGGGCATGGCCGCGGCGGTGCTGCTGCGGGCCGGAGAGGTCGTCGACGGGCTGGAGTCCGCTCGGTCGCGGCGCCCCGCCGCCCGTACGGATCGGGATCTGGCCGCCGGGCCGGCCAAGCTGATGCAGGTGCTCGCGCTGGACCGGCGGGCCAATGCGACCTCCGTCGTGAACGGCACCGGACCGTTGACCATCGCACCGCCGTCGGAACCGGTGCCGGCCGAACTCGTCGAGGCCGGGCCGCGGGTCGGCGTGACCGCCGCGCACGACGTTGCGTGGCGGTTCTGGATCAAGGGAGACCCGACGGTCAGCGGCTACCGGCGGCACACGCCCCGACGCCGCGCGCCGTCCTGAGGCATCGGTCGGTTCACCAAGATCGCAACGCGGCAAATCGGGTGTTCCGGCCCGGCCTGCCCGGCCGGGAACTAGCGTTTCTGCTGGTGATCTCGCGTCGGATGTTGCTGCTGCTCGACGTCATGTGTGTGGCCGGCGTCGGGTGGGCCGGCGTGCTCATCGGCGCCCTGCTCGGTGGGATTCGGCTGGTGCCGACCGCCGTCGCCGTGGTGGTCGCGCTGGTGCTCGTGCTGCCCGGGTTCATCGCCGGGGTCGTCACCAACCGGCGGATCGTGCGGGGCCGCCAGCCGCAGAGCGGGTGGGTCCGGTCCGTCTGGGCGCCGCCCGACCTGCCGCGGTGGGGGCTCGTGCTCACCGGCCTGGCCTTCTTCGCCTTCTGGTTCGCCGGCCTCAGCGCCATCGCCGGAATGAGCGAGCAACCGCCGGCCGGGGACAGCGCCGCCGGGCGGCGGCAGGTCGACCATCAGCAGCGGTTCGCGCTCGGGGTGCTCGGCGGGATCGGCACCGGGGGGACCGCGCTGGCCGCCGCTTCGCTGGCGCGCGGACGGCGCACCGCACGCACCGGCTGAGGGGTGTTTCCTCCGGGGAAGCAGTGCAAAGCAGCGAGGTGCTTCCTCCGGGGAAGCAGTGCAAGGCAGCGAGGTGCTTCCTCCAGGGAAGCAGTGCAAAGCACCGAGGTGCTTCCTCCAGGGAAGCAGTGCAAAGCAGCAAGGCGTTTCCTCCAGGGAAGCAGTGCAAAGCAGCGGTGGAGGGCACCATCACCGGCGCCGAGCGGGAGATGACAGCGCGGCCGGCGGACAGCACTCGCCGCCGAGCGGGAGATGACAGCGCGGTAATGGGACAGTTTCTTTATTGACAACTAGTTATATCTGCGTGCTTCTATAGGCTGCACGCAGTTGACATCGTTGTCACCCGAAGGGACGGCTACCCCCATGCTCCGTACCCTCGCCACGGCGGTCATCCTCGCCGCCGCGGTTCTCTCGGCACCGCCGGCCGCGCATGCGGCCGTGGATCCGGACCTCACCTCCTACGTCAATCCGTTCGTCGGCACCGACGACAGCAACTCCCCCAACCCCGTCGGCGGCGGAGCCGGCGGCAGCACCTTCCCCGGCGCCACCGTGCCGTTCGGGATGGTGCAGTTCAGCCCGGACACCCCCACCGCCTCCCCGTCGGGCTACCGCGACCGGGACCGCACGATCGAGTCGTTCAGCCTCACCCACTTCAACGGCGCCGGCTGCCCCAACAACGAGGACATCCCGATCCTGCCGGTGACCGGCGCGCTCGGCGCCTCCCCCGGCTCGAGCTGGACCAGCTACGCGTCCGCCTACACCAAGACCAACGAGAGCGCCGCGCCCGGCTACTACCGCAACCGGCTCGACCGGTACGGCGTGGACGCCGAGCTCAGCGCCACCAAGCGCACCGGCGCGCTGAAGCTGACCTACCCGGCGAGCACCACCGCCCGGGTGCTGATCAACGCCAGCCGCTCGGCCACCGGCGACCGCGACGGCAACGTCACCATCACCGGCAACCGGGTCTGGGGCGAGCACACCGCCGGCGGCTTCTGCGGCGGCAAGACGTTCAAGATGTACTACTCGATACTGTTCGACCGCGCGCCCACCGGCTTCGGCACCTTCAAGGCCGGCACGGTGACCGCCGGCTCGGCGACCACGAGCGGCACCAGCACCGGCGCCTACGTCACCTTCGACACCACCGCGAATCCGGTCGTCACCGCGACCGTCGGCATCTCCTTCGTCAGCGTGGCCAACGCGCAGAACAACGCCACCGCCGAGGCGGCTCCCTTCGCGACCGTGCGCGCCGACGCCGGCGCCGCCTGGAACGCGGCGCTGAACCGGGTGCAGGCCACCGGGGGCGCCGACAGCGATCTGCGGAAGTTCTACACCGCGCTGTATCACGTGCTGCAGAACCCGAACCTGGCCAGCGACACCAACGGCGAATACCGCGGCTTCGACAACGCCGTGCACACCGCCGCGCATCCGGTCTATCAGAACTACTCCGGCTGGGACATCTACCGGTCCTGGGCGGCGCTGGTCGCGCTGATCGCCCCGGACGTGATGAGCGACATCATGAAGTCGATGGTGCTGGACGGCCAGCAGGGCGGGCTGCTGCCCAAGTGGTCACACCAGACCGTCGAGGACTTCGTCATGCCCGGCGACCCCGGGCCGATCATCGTGGCCAGCGCCTACGCGTTCGGCGTGCGCGGCTTCGACACGGCGGCCGCGCTGGCGTTGATGAAGAAGAGCGGCAGCGGCGGCTCGACCCAGGGCGTGGTGCTGCGCGGCAACCAGGCCACCTACCAGGCCAACCACTTCATCCCCGGCAACCCGTCGGAGACCCTGGAGTACGCGGCCAGCGACTTCGCCATCGCGCAGTTCGCCGGCGCGCTCGGCGACAGCGCCGCGCACGACACCTACGCGACCCGCTCGCAGTACTGGCGCAGCCTGTTCAACGGCGAATCGTCCTATCTGCACACCCGCGACGGCGGCGGGGCCTGGTCGGCGGCGCTCAACCCGGCGCAGGAGAGCCCGTACGTCGAGGGCAACGCCGCCCAGTACACCTGGATGGTCCCGCACAACATGGGCGCGCTGATCACCCTGATGGGCGGCCCCGGCACCGCGGTGCAGCGCCTGGACCACCACTTCACCGAGCTCAACGGCGGGCTGAGCCGGCCGTACTTCTACATCGGCAACGAGCCCGAGCACAACGTGCCGTGGACCTACAACGCCGCCCGCAAGCCGGCCGGCGCCAGCGACGCGGTGCGCCGGGTGATGGCCGAGTCGTTCACCACCGGCGCCGGCGGCCTGCCCGGCAACGACGACCTGGGTGCCACCTCCGCCTGGTACGTCTGGTCGGCGCTGGGCCTCTACCCGGTCACGCCCGGCGCGGACACCCTGGCCGTGCACGGCGCGCTGTTCCCCAGCGTGGTCATCCGGCGCGGCCCGGGCGACATCACCATCACCGGCGGCAGCGCGGCCGACCGCTACGTGCAGTCGCTGTCCGTCGACGGGGTCACGACCAGCCACAACTACCTGCGGTACGGCGACGTCGCGGACGGCGGGACCGTCGCCTTCACCATGGGCGGCAGTCCGTCGAGTTGGGGCACGGGCGCTGCGGACGTACCCCCGAGCTTCGCCGACGGGGCGACCCAGCCGCCCGCGGAACCGGATCTCGGGCCGAACCTGGCCCTGGGCCGGCCGGCGACCGGCTCCGCGGCGTGCGCCGCGAGCGAGAGCGCCGGCAAGGCGGTCGACGGCGCGCTCGCGGGCAACAGCAAATGGTGTACGGGCACCGCGCCGCGGCAGCTGCAGGTGGACCTCGGCTCGGCGCGCACGGTGTCGTCGTTCGTCGTCAAGCACGCCGGCCTGGGCGGCGAGAACACCACCTGGAACACCGGCGCCTTCACGATCGCGACCAGCACCGACGGCACCACCTTCACGCCCGCGGTGACCGTCACCGGCTCGAAGAGCAGCCGGACCTACACCCCGATCGTGGCGCGCAGCGCGCGCTACGTGCGGTTCGAGACCAGCCAGCCGGCCGGCGACAGCAGCGGGGCGGCCCGGATCTACGAGCTTGAGGTGTACGGCGGCAGCAGCGCCCCCGCCGACCTGGCGCTGAACCGCCCGGCCACCGCGGATTCGTCCTGCGGCGCCGCCGAGGGCCCGGCCAAGGCGTTCAACGGCAGTTGGCTGGGCGGCTGGACCGACAAGTGGTGCTCGCAGGGCGCGAGCAAGTGGGTGCAGGCCGACCTGGGCAGTCGGCAGCGCGTCGGTGCGGTGCTGATCCGGCACGCGGGCGCCGGCGGCGAATACCCGGCCTGGAACACCCGCGACTTCGACGTCCAGACCTCCGACGACGGGTCGGCGTGGACGACCAGGGCGCAGGTGCGCGGCAACACCGCGGACTCCACCACGACGGCGGTCGGCGTCGACGCCCGCTACGTCCGGGTGGCGGTGCTGACCCCGACCTCGGACGGCACCACCGCGGCACGCGTCTACGAGGTGCTCGTCACCTCGTAGCCGAGCCCCCGGGGCGGGCGTCGGGTCCCGCGACGCCCGCCCCGGACCGGACAGCGTGAGGACTGCCACGAACATTGCCCCCGTCCCGGGCCGTGGCGTCCGGCCGTCCTGGCCCGTTAGGAGAAGGCAAGGTCCACGGCGGGGGCCAGCCATCTCTAGCGGAGGTCTTCGGTGACTGACAACCAGATAAAAGCCCGGGTCAAAGCGGTGCTCGGCGGCACCTCCCAGGACAGCGCGACCTCGGAGAACCCGCTGGTCGTGCCCGGCGGTCCCCTGCACCCCGACCACGCGCTGCAGGTGCTGACCCTGGCACAGCGCACGGCCGAGGAACACGTCGCGATAGCCAAACGCCAGTCGGACAAGATCCGCTCCGACGCGCAGGCGGCGGCGGACCAGTCGGCCCGCGACGCCCAGGTGCACGCGCACAACGTGCGCTGCGAGGCGGACAAGGTGCTCGCCGAGGCGCGCGCCGCCTCGGAGCAGGCCGCCCGCGACGCCCGGCTGCGCGCCGACGACGCCAAGCGCAGCGCCGAGCAGATCCTGGCCGAGGCCAGGGGCGCGGCCGACACCGTCGTCAGCGACGCGCAGGGCCACGCGGAGCAGCTCAAGCTGCAGGCCCAGCAGCGGTACGAGGACTCGGTCGGCAGCCTGATCGCCAAGCGCGAGGCGCTGCAGCGGCAGATCGAGGCGCTGGAGCACTTCGACCGCGAGTACCGGGCCCGGCTGACCTCGTTCATGCAGGGCCAGTTGCGCGCGCTCTGGGTCGACCGGCCGCGGGTGGGCGCCGGCCTGGAGGTGCTGGAGATCGCGGCCGCCGAGCCCGAGCCCGAGGCGGCCGCCGAGGCGTTGGCTCACTCCTCGTAGGCCCAGCGGCCCACCAGCGCCTCGTGCGCCTCGAGGCGCCGCTGGGTGCGCTCGGGGTCGATGTTGGCGATCGCGTCCAGCAGGTTGATCGCCAGCACCACCACGGCGGCGTGCGAGTCGAAGACCAGCCCGGTGCCGACCGGGACGACGAGCAGCACGTCGACGTCGTCGGCGAACGGCAGCAGGGCGGTGTCGGCCACCACGATCGTCGCCAGGCCCAGGCCCCGGGCCTGCCGGATCGCGGCGACCGTGGCGGCCGGATACCGCGGCATCGCGAAGACGAGCAGCGCCGAGGCGCCCTCCTGCTGCAGCTGCAGCACGGCGTCGTCGATGCCGGCCGCGTCGGTGAGCGTGTGCACCGAGGGCAGCACCCGCCGCGCGAAGTAGCTGAAGTACTGGGCGAGGGCCGCCGAGGCGCGCAGGCCGACCACGCCGAGCGGCGCGGTGGCGGCCAGCAGCCGGACGGCCGCGCCCATCCGGTCGCCGTCGATCACCCGCCGCAGGCTCGCGAGGTTGGCCCGTTCCTGGTCGATGGCGATGGCACCGGAGCCGTGCCGGTCCGGATCCGCCGGGCCGGCCGGCGGCCCGGCGAGCACCACGTCGCGCAGGGCGGCGCGGAACTCGGGGAAGCCGGCGAAGCCGAGCGCCGCGGCGAGCCGGGCCACCGTCGGCTGGCTGACGCCGGTCAGCTCGGCGATCTCGACGGTCGACCGGAACGCGACGTCGGGGAACATGCCGAGCATGCGCTGCACGATCTGCCGCTGGGTCGGCGAGAGCCGGTGCCGCTGGGCCAGCTCCACCAGCCAGTCCGCGGCAGGCCCGTGGTCGGATCGTTCCCGCTGTTCCATACGCGCCCCCACAACTGAATATCTTGAAACACAGACGCTATATCGTGCATTCCATGATTCAGGCACAGCCGATCTGGTTGCGGTTCCTCTCCGGTGCCGACATCGAGGGCCTGGCCATCGGCCCGGCCGACGCGATCGCGGCGGTGGAATCCGTCGTCGGGGCGCACGGGCGTGGCGAGACCGTCTTCGAGCCGCGGACCCACCTCGTGCCGGACAACGGCGGCGTGGGCCACTTCAACATCCTGCGCGGTCACGTCTCCACCCTCGGGCGGCGGGGCATCAGCGCGGTCAAGGTCGTCGGCGACTTCGTCCCCAACTACCAGCACGGCCTGCCGAGCGAGCTCGCCATGGTGACGCTCTTCGACCCCATGACGGGGGTGCCGCTGGCGATCATGGATGCCACCCTGATCACCGAGATGCGCACCGGGGCGATGACCGCCGTGGGCGCGAAGCACCTCGCCCGCCGGGACTCGCGGATCCTGGGCCACGTCGGCGCCCGGGGCACCGCGTTCGCCAACGTGACCATGCTGGACGGCCTGTTCCCGCTGGAGGAGATCCGGGTGACCAGCCGGCGCCCGGAGTCCCGGGAGGCCTTCGCCGCCCGGTTGCGCGAGGTGACCACCACCCCGGTACGGGCCGTCGCCACCGCCGACGAGGCGTTCGACGGCGCCGACATCCTCGTCGAGGCCTCGCGGCTGGAGCAGCCGGAGCCGCTGCTGCGCACGGCGGCGGTCAAGCCGGGCGCCTTCGTGGTGCCGTACGGCACGGTCAGCGCGGTCGAGCTCGATCTGCTCGACGTGATGGACAAGGTCGTCGTGGACGACTGGCGGGAGTCGCGGTCCGGGCGCTTCGGGGCCCTGCGCGCCCACGTCGACACCGGACGGCTGAGCGAGCAGTCGCTCCACGCCCAGCTCGGCGAGATCGTCAGCGGGCGCAAGCCGGGCCGGGAGCGGCCGGACGAGCGGATCCTCTTCTGGCACCGGGGCCTGTCGATCCTCGACGTCGCGCTGGCCCATCTCATTCTCACCCGGGCCGAGGCCGCGGAGACCGGCACGATGCTGCGGTACCGGTGACCGCGATCGCCGTCCATGCGATCCGCCGCGCGGAAGACCTCGGCCCGGCGCTGATCGACGGGCTCGCCCGCGGCACCTGCCGGGTCACGCTCGCCCCCGAACTGCTCGCCGGCCTGGCCGTCAGCCGGGCGGAGACGCTCGCGGACCTGGCCGGCGACCAGCCCGTGTACGGGGTGAACACCGGCATGGGAGCGCTGGCCGACGTGCGCCTGGACGCCGCGGCCCGCGACCGCCACCAGAACACCCTGATGGCCGGGCGGGCGGTCGGTTCGGCACCCTGGCTGCGGCGTACGCAGGCGCGGGCGATGCTGGCGGTGCGCCTGCGCACGCTGCTGCACCCGGCCGCCGGCGCCTCCCCGGAGCTGTGCCGGTTCCTCGCCGACCTGCTCGACGCCGACGTGGTGCCCGCCGTTCCGGCCGGTGGCTCCGGCGCGGCCGGGGAGATCATCCCGCTCGCCCATCTCGGCGCCGCCGTCCTCGGCTCCGGGCAGGTGCTCGACGCCCGGGGCGAGGCGGTCGACGCGGGACCGGCGCTGGCCGCGGCCGGCCTGGGCCCGCGCTCCTTCGCCGCCAAGGAGGGCGTCGCCTTCCTGGAGGGCGTGCCCGGCCTGACCGGGTGCGCGGTGCTGGCCGGCCGCGACGCCCGGCTGCTGGTCGCGCAGGTCGTGGTCGTGTTCTCGGCGGCGCAGGCCCTGGTCCACGCCAGCCGCGACCCGCTGCACCCGGCGCTCGGGCACGGCGACGACGAGTTGCTCGCGGTGCTGGCCGCCAGCCGTGAGCTGCGCGGCGACGGACCGGTGCGGGCCCTGCAGGCACCGGTCTCCTTCCGGGTCACCGCGCCGGCCCTCGCGGTGGTGATGCGCGCGGTCGACGGGCTCGACGCCGCCGTGCGGCGGGCGCTGACCGGCGTGACCGACTCCCCCGCGCACGTGGACGGCCGGTTCATCGGCACCGCCGGTTTCGCCGGGACCGACCTCACCGCGGCCGCCGGCGCGCTGACCACCGCGCTGGTGCACCTGGGCGAGGTCGGCACCGCCCGGCTGCACCGGCTGCTCGACGACCGGATCACCGGGCTGCCCCGGCAACTCTCCGACGCGCCGGGGCTGCACGCGGGGATGGCCGCGGTGCACAAACGGGCCGTCGGCGTGGCCCACCGGCTGCGCCGGTTCGCCGTGCCGGCGCTGGTCGGGGCGATGGAGACCTCGACCGGGCAGGAGGACGTGCAGAGCTTCGGATTCGAGGCGGCCGAGTGCCTGACGGTGGCGGTCGACGGGCTGCGCGACATCCTGGCCTGCGAACTGCTGGCCGTGCATCAGGCCGGCGTGCTCGGCGGACCGCCGGCGGGCGTGGCCGAGGCCGTGACCACCGCGCTGGGTCAGGTCGCCGGGATCCTGCCCGCCGGCGCCGGCGACCGGCCGTTCGGGCGGGACCTGGACAAGATCATCGAGCTGCTCACCGCGGGCTGGGCACGGAACGCGCCGAGCGCGCTGGCGCCGTGGTCGAGCCACGCACGATGAGCTCGGGCCGGAACGGCGGCGGGGCGGACGCCGACCCCGTCAGCAGGCCGCCGAGCTGGGACACGGCCGCCTCGACGATCGCGTCCTCGTCCCAGGCCAGGGTGGTCAGCCCGGGGCTGACCAGCACCGCGAGCTGATGATCGTCGTAGCCGACGACCGAGAGGTCCTCCGGTATCCGCAGGCCCAGCTCGCGGGCGGCCCGGTAGACGGCGAACGCGAGCGAGTCGCTCAGGCAGAAGACCCCGCTCGGCCGGCCGGGATCCGCCAGCATCGCGGCCGCGGTCGCGACCGCCTCGGTGGTGGCCACGGGCGCGGCGACGGCGATCAGCTCGACCTCCAGGCCCGCGGCGATCTGCTCGGCGAGCACCTCGGCCGGCCGGCCCGGCGTGGAGGGCAGCGACGGCGTGAGCAGACCGACCCGGCGGTGCCCCAGGCCGGCCAGGTGCGCCAGCGCCGTCTGGACGCCGCGCCGGTTGTCGAACAGGACGCTGCCCGAGCCCGGCCGGCCGACCAGGGCGTCGCCGATGGACACGACCGCCACCTGCGGTCCCAGCAGCCGCCAGTATCCGGCCGTCGGGTCGACGGGCGACACCACCGCGCCGTCGATGCGCTGGGCGGCGAACTGCTCCACGATCAGGCGTTCCTGCTCCGGGTCGCCGTCGGCGTCGGCGATGGTCGCATACTGCCCCTGCCGCCGCAGGGACCGGGTCAGCAGCACCGACAGATCCTGCTGCCACAGATCCCGGAGCGAGCCGCTGACCCCCACCGAGCCGGTGCGGCCGCTGGCCAGGGCCCGGGCGATGGGATTGACGGTGTAGCCCATCTCGTCGGCGAGCTCCCGGACGCGGCGGATGGTGGCCGGCGACCCGCGCACTCCGCGCAGGGCGTAGGAGGTGGCGGCCAGCGAAAGTCCGGCGGTGGTCGCCAGATCCTGCAGCGTCCGCCGGGGTTGCTGCCGTGGCATCGGGCCAGGGTAACACCGCGTACCGGAGCCTGAGATCCCGTTGCATTCCGGGGACGGAAGCGCTTCACTCTAGGAATGTGAAGCGCTTCCGTCCCTCCCGGACGGAGGCGGGGACGAGGAGCACGCCATGCGGATCGACTGCCATCAGCATCTGTGGCCACCGGGTTTCATCGACGCGCTTCGGCGCCGGCGCGTCCATCCCTACCTGCGGGGCTGGACGCTGCATCTGCCCGGCGAGGCGCCGTACGCCGTCGATCCGGCCGCCCACGACATCGAGGCCCGCCGCTCGCGGGAGCTCGCCGAGGGCAAGGATCAGGTCCTGCTCTCGCTCTCCAGCCCGCTCGGCATCGAGCACCTGCCCGCCGGTGACGGCGCGGAGCTCATCGCGCTCTGGCACGACAGCGCGCTGGAGCTGGGTGACCCGTACCGGGTCTGGGCCGCCGCCCCGGTCGGCGACCCGGACCCCGGCGACCTGGTCAAGCTGCTGCGCGACGAGCGCATCGCGGGCCTGCAGCTGCCCGCCACCGCGCTGGCGGATCCGGACGCGATCGCCCGGATGGAGCCGCTGCTGGCCGAGGCCGAGCGCGCCGGCAAGCCGGTGCTGGTGCATCCGGGGCCGGCGCCGCCCGGGCCCGCGGGCCTGCCGGCGTGGTGGCCGGCGCTGGCGCCGTACGTCGCGCAGCAGCACCAGGCCTGGCTGGCCTGGCACATCGCCGGGCGGCGCCGGCACCCGCGGCTGCGCATCGCCTTCGTGGCGCTCGCCGGGCTCGCGCCGCTGCACCACGAACGCCTCGCCGCCCGCGGCGGCACCCTCGGCCCGCTCGATCCGTACGTCTACTACGAGACGTCGTCCTACGGCACGCGGGCGATCGACGCGCTGATCCGGGTGGTGGGCGTCGATCCGATCGTGCACGGCTCCGACCGGCCCTACGCCGAGCCGGTCGACCCGGGCCTGGGCAGCGCCTTCACCCACGCCCTCTTTACCGCCAACCCCCGCCACCTACTGACAGGAGAACCCAGATGACGACAGTCGACACCGTCGCGGCCACTGACCTGGCCGCCCTGCCGGCCCTGCCCGGGCGCGTGCTCAGCCCGCGGGAGCTGCAGGCGTGGGTGGCCGAGCTGGCCAGGCGGACCCAGCTGTGGGAGCCGCTGGTCGGCCACGACACCGGCAAGCGGCACTTCGCCTCCCTGTACCGCGACAGCGACATCGACGTCTGGGTGCTGAGCTGGAACCGGCGCGACGACACCGGCTGGCATGACCACGACGTCTCCTCCGGGGCCGTCGCGGTGACCCGCGGCGCGGTCACCGAGTCCAACCCGAGGATGGGCGGCGAGCCCGTCGTCCGGGTGGTGCCGGCCGGGCGCGCGTTCGCCTTCGGGCCCGACCACATCCACCGCATGGGCGGCTCCGTCGACGGCTCGGTGTCCATCCACGCCTACTCGCCGCCGCTCTGGCGAATGGGGCAGTATTCGATCAGCGCCAGCGGCGTGATGCGCCGCCAGGCGGTCAGCTACGCCGACGAGCTGCGGCCGCTGGACGGCGTGGACGCCGTCGACGACCCCGGCCTACAGCTCATCGCCGACGGCGTCGGCCAGTAGCGGCAGCACCCCGGCCGCCCGCTCGAGATCCACCCCGAGCGGACGATCGGCGACGTCGTCGTCCAGGACCCCGGCGGCGATGTCGAAGGCGTGCCGGGCGATGCCGCCGGTGAGCCGCTCGGGCGCCATCCGCAGCGCCCGGACGGCCGCGACCAGCTCGGCGGCCAGCAGCACCGGCGCCAGCTCGGTCATCGTCCGCAGCGACCGCGCGCCCTGGGTGGCGAAGCTGGCGTGCTCCTCGACGCCCATCGAGATGCTCAGCGTGCCGGTCAGGATGGGCGGCACCCGCATGCAGATCTCGGCCAGCAGGTCCTGGACCACGTACTCGGCGATCATCAGCCCGGAGCTGCCCGGCGGGCCGGCCGCCAGGAAGGCCCGCAGCCCGGTCAGGTCGGGACGCATCAGCAGGCCGAGCCGCGCCGCCGAGAGCGACAGGACCGGGAAGAACGCGCCGCGTACGGCGTCGAGGCCGGCGGCCAGGGTCGCGGTGTGGAACTGCCCGTGGTGCCGGACGCCGTCGTCGGTCGTCAGCGGGTTCTCCGCGGCGGCGTTGAGCTCGGCGGTCAGCACCGCGCGCAGCGCGCGGGCCGAGTGCAGCGCGGGCGCCGTCACCTGTGGCACGACCCGCAGCCCGAACGGGTCCTGAATGCGCGCGGGAGTGACGCAGCCGGCCACCATCCCGTTCAGCGTCGCGGCGACCTCGGCCTGGCCGGGGTGGACCCGGGCCGCGTGCACGGCGGGGTCGTAGGCCTCGGGGTTGCCGCGCAACGCGAGGAACGACAGAGCCGCCACGACCGTGGACGCGCGCAGCTGGCTCCGCACGTCCGTCACGCCGAGTGCGGCCGTCGCCACGGTGAGCGCGCTTGAGCTGATGATCGGCAGGGCGTCGGCCGGGTCGATCGCGATGACCGGCCCGGGCCCGGACCGCCAGGGGCGCTCCCCGGCCAGGGTGAGCCCCAACTCGGCGAGCGAGGCGAGGTCGGCCGTGCCGATGGCGCCCCAGCGATGCAGGCTGGGCACGGCGCCGTCACGCAGCGCCACGGCGAGCGCGTCGGCGACGCGCGGGGAGACCCCCGAGCCGCCGGCCAGGAGCTGGTTCAGCCGCACCGCCATCACCGCCCGAGCGGCGCCGTCGTCCTCCTCCGGCCCGATGCCGGCGCAGTGGCTGCGCAGCAGGCTCAGCCCGTGCCGTACGGCGGCCACCATACCGTTTCCGCTGGTCAGCTCGTGTCGGTTGGCCCCGACGCCGGTGTTGGCCCCGTAGACGGCACCCTGCTCGCGGGCGGCGAGCAGGACCTCATGCCGGGCCTCGACCAGGCGCATCGCCGCCGGGTCCACCGCGATACCGGCCTTGCCGTACGCGACCGCGGCGAGGCCCTCTATCGTCAGGGTTCGCCCATCGAGCCGAACGGATTCCGGATCCCCTTTTGCCTGCATGCTGCCTCCAGCCGCGTGTTTCCGGACCGTAAAAGCTCGCACGGACCGTTGACATCTTATTCACCGCAACAGAAGGTGAATAGCAGTATTCAAGGGTCACCCGCCATCCCCGGAGCCGCCATGATCACATTCGACGACATCGTCAAGGTCTACCCCGGCGGAGGAACGGCGGTCGACCACCTCTCGCTCGAACTGCCGACGGGGAAGATCACCGTCCTGGTCGGGCCGTCCGGCTGCGGCAAGACGACGTCCCTCCGCATGATCAACCGCATGGTGAGCCCGACCTCGGGCCGGGTCCTCATCGACGGGCGCAACGTGGCCGAGCAGGACGAGGCCGTGTTGCGCCGTGGCATCGGCTACGTCATCCAGCACGCCGGGCTGTTCCCGCACCGCACGGTGCTCGACAACGTCGCCACCGTGCCGATGCTGCTCGGGCGCAGCCGCCGGGAGGCCCGGGCCGCCGCGATGGAACTGCTGGAACGGGTGGGCCTCTCGACGGAATTCGCCGGCCGGTATCCCGCCCAGCTCTCCGGCGGGCAGCAGCAGCGCGTCGGGGTCGCCCGCGCCCTGGCCGCCGACCCGCCGATCATGCTGATGGACGAGCCGTTCAGCGCCGTCGACCCGGTCGTGCGGGAGGGGCTGCACCGCGAGTTCCTGCGGCTGCAGCAGGACCTGGGCAAGACGATCGCCATGGTCACCCACGACATCGACGAGGCGATCAAGCTCGGCGACCTGGTCGCGGTCTTCCGCGAGGGCGGCCACCTGGCCCAGTTCGGCACCCCACGGGAGCTGCTGGAACAGCCGGTCGACGAGTTCGTGGCCGAGTTCGTCGGGCGGGACCGCGGCATCCGCAGCCTGTCCTTCGACACCGCCGCCGAGCTCGAGGTCCGGCCGCCGGCCGACGCCGCCCTGGACGGGGTGGAGTTGGTGCTGGACGCGTCCGGCAGGCCGGTCGGCTGGCGCCGCGCGGCGGAGCCGGAACCGCTGCTCGCCACCGGCGGGAGCTTCACCGGCGCCGACTCGCTGCGGCTGGTGACCGACCTGGCGATCAGCTCCCCGGTGGGGATCGCGGTGCGGGTCGGTCCCGACGGCAAGGCGGACGGGATCGTCCGCCACCACGACCTCGTGGACTACCTCGCCGCCCGGCGCGATCACCGTCCCGCGAAGCCGACGCCATGATCAACTATCTGTCCAACAACTCGGACACCGTCCTGAGCGCCCTGCGCCAGCACCTCTATCTGGCGTTGCTGCCGATCCTCATCGGCATCGTGGTGTCGGTGCCGATCGGCTACCTGGGGGTGCGCTTCCCCTGGCTGTACCACCCGCTGGTCAACACCTGCGGGGTGCTGTACTCCATTCCCTCGCTGGCGCTGTTCGTGTTCCTGCCGGTGGTCCTCGGCACCAAGATCCTGTCGCCGATCAACATCGTGGTCGCCCTGTCGATCTACACGGTCGCGCTGCTGGCCCGCACGGTCGCCGACGGTCTGCGCGCCGTGGACCGCACCATCGT
The DNA here is from genome assembly GCF_003947245.1 of Actinoplanes sp. ATCC 53533. Classification (NCBI taxonomy): domain Bacteria; kingdom Bacillati; phylum Actinomycetota; class Actinomycetes; order Micromonosporales; family Micromonosporaceae; genus Actinoplanes; species Actinoplanes sp. ATCC 53533. The sequence goes on from NZ_QHHV01000131.1 coordinate 31,117, forward strand.
CCAGTCCGCCACCGCGATGGGTTACCGGCGCTTCCGCCGCCTCGTCGACGTGGAGCTCCCCGTTGCCCTGCCGGTGATCCTGGCGGGCCTGCGGGTGGCCACGGTCTCCAACATCAGCCTGGTCAGCGTCGGCGCCCTGATCGGCGTCGGCGGGCTCGGCCAGCTGTTCACCCGCGGCTTCCAGCTGTTCTACCTGGAGCCCATCCTGGTCGGCATCATCCTGTCCGTCCTGGTCGCCGGCCTGGCCGACCTGGCGATCGTGCTCGTGCAGCGCGCGGTCACCCCATGGACGCGCTACCAGCACGGCAACGGCGGCGCGGCATGAACCTGTCGTACCTGTTGGATCCGGCGCACTGGAACCTCACCGCGCCGGGCAGCCTCCCGCAGCTGCTGCTGTCGCACCTGGGCTACGTGGCGCTGGCCCTGCTGATCGGCACGGTCATCGCCCTGCCGGTCGGCTTGTACATCGGCCACACCGGCCGCGGCTCCTTCATCGCCATCAACGCCGGCAACGCCGGCCGGTCGCTGCCGACCCTGGGCCTGCTGATGCTCATGGTCACCCTGCTCGGCCTGGGCCTGACGCCGGTGCTCATCGCGCTGACCGTCCTGGTCATCCCGCCGATCCTCACCTCGGCGTACGCCGGAATGCGCACGCTGGACCAGCAGGTGATCGACGCCGCGCGCGGCATGGGCATGCGCCCGTGGCAGGTACTCACCCGGGTCGAGTTCCCGATGGCCCTGCCCGTCCTGATGAGCGGCTTCCGCAACGCCGCCCTGCAGGTGGTCGCGACCGCGACCGTGGCCGCGGCGGTCGGCCTCAACGGCCTCGGGCGGCTGCTGATCGACGGCCTGGCCGTCAACGACTACTCCCGGGTGCTGGCCGGCGCGATCGTCGTCGCGGTCCTGGCCATCGCGCTGGACCTGCTCTTCGCGCTCGTGCAGCGCTGGATCGTCTCTCCCGGCCTGACCGGGCGGATCCGGGCCCGCGCCCGGTCCCCGCGAGCCACCACCTGAAATCTCCACCCACCGGAAGGCAGACCATGTCCCGCATACGTTCGGCCGGCGCCGCTCTGACCGGCATCACCCTGGCCCTGGCCCTCGCCGCCTGCGGCGCCGACAGCGACCCGCTCAGCGACGACAGTGGATCGTCGTCGTCGGCCGTCACCGTGGGCTCGGCCAACTTCGCCGAGAGCGAGCTGCTGGCCGAGATCTACGCCCAGGCACTGGAAAGCAAGAAGGTCGAGGTCAAGCGGTCGTTCAACATCGGCGCCCGCGAGCTCTACCTGAAGGCGCTGCAGGACGGCTCGATCGACCTGCTGCCCGAATACAACGGGGCGCTGCTGTCGGCGCTGTCCACCGGCGGCGCGCCGGAGGGGGTCAGCAGCCCCACCGACGTCTACGCCGCGCTGCAGAAGGTGCTGCCCAAGGGCACCCTGGTCCTCGAACAGGCGGCGGCCGAGGACAAGGACACGCTGAGCGTCACCCAGGCGACCGCGACCAAGCACAAGCTGGCCAGCATCGAGGACCTGAAGGCCGTCGCCGGTCAGCTGGTCGTCGGGGCCGGCCCGGAGTGGGCCGAGCGCTACCAGGGCCTCAAGGGCCTCAAGGAGGTCTACGGGGTGGAGTTCAAGCAGTTCAAGCCGCTCGACGCCGGCGGACCGCTGACGGTCAACGCGCTGCTGGACGGCGACATCGACGTCGGCAACGTCTTCTCCACCGACTCGGCGATCGCGACCAACAAGCTCGTCGTCCTCACGGACCCGAAGAACCTGTACCTCGCCGAGAACATCGTGCCGCTGATCCGCACCGAAGCGAACAACGCCACGGTCTCCGGTGCGCTCAACGCGGTCTCCGCCAAGCTGACCACTGAGAACCTCACGACGTACCTGGCCCGCGTGCAGGTGGACAAGCAGGACACCGCCACGGTGGCCAAGGCGTTCCTCACCGACAACGGCCTGATCTGACCCACCCCGCCGGCCGTCCGGCGACCCGCAGCACCCTGCGGACGCCGGCGGCCGGCGGCACGACCGAGCGATCCTTCTCGATTCGCGTCCGGTCCTTCTCGTCTTGCGAAGGCCGATCCCTGGACTCGTGGTCCGGCCCGGCGGCACGCTCCAGTCATGACATTGACCCGACGCGCGCTGCTGCGCGGCACCGCTGCCGCGACGTTGGGGCTGGCGGGCCTGGGCGCGGCGGGATGCAGCGGGCTGGCTCCGGGGCGGGACGCCAGCGGGTCGCTGGACTTCTGGAACCTGTTCGGCGGCGGCGACGGCGTCCGGATGAACCAGATGCTCGACGTCTTCCGCGCCGCCAATCCCGGCATCGACCTCAGCGCCGTCACCCTCACCTGGGGCAATCCGTACTACACCAAGCTGGCGCTGGCGACGCTCGGCGACAAGCCGCCGGACGTGGCGGTCGCGCACCTGACCCGGATGAAGACCCTGGTCACCTCCGACCTGCTGGAGGAGCTGCGGCCGGCGGACCTGGCCCGGCACGGCATCACCGCGGACAAGTTCACCGCGCGGGCCTGGCAGGCGGGGCTGGTCGACGGCCGGGCGTACGCCATCCCGATCGACACCCACCCGTTCGTCATGTTCTACAACACCGACGTCTGCGAGAAGGCCGGGCTGCTCGACGCGTCCGGTGCGCTCACCCCGCTGGACACCCCGGAGAAGTTCACCGACGCGATGCGCCGGGCCAAGGAGGCTTCCGGCGGCTACGGCGGGGTCGTGTCGATCAACAACGACACCGCGACGCCGTGGCGGATCTTCCAGTCGCTGTACGGCCAGCTCGGCGGCGAGACCCTGGCCGACGAGGGCCGCCGGGTGGTGCTCGACGACGCCAAGGCCAGCCAGGTCCTCACCTTCCTGCAGTCGCTGACCAGCAGCGGGCTGTTCCCCGCCGGCATCGACTACCAGGGCGCGGTCGCCACCTTCGCCAACGGCCAGGCCGGCTTCTACTTCCAGGGCGAGTGGGAGATCTCCACCTTCCAGACCGCGAAGATGCCGTTCTCCATGACCCTGTTTCCCAACCTCTACGGCGGCAGCAGGTACGCCGTGCAGGCGGACTCGCACACCCTGGTCATCCCCCGCCAGCCGGGCCAGGACCAGGACCAGATCGACCGGTCGCTGCTGCTGATCCGCTCGATGCTGGATCAGAGCAAGACCTGGGCCGAGGGCGGGCACGTGCCGACCTGGCTGCCGTTCCGCGACAGCCCCGAATACCAGGCCATGACACCGCAGTCGAACTACGCCGCGGCCGCCGACGGCGCGGTCTACGACCCGGACGGCTGGTACTCCGGGTCCGGCTCCAACTTCGAGATCGTCACCGGCTCCGCCATCGCCACCGTGCTCGCCGGCCAGCAGTCCCCGGCCGACGCGCTCGCCCAGATGCACCGCCAGTTGCGGAACCTGTCCACAACCGCGTCACCCATCTGAGGGGGTCCCCGGTGACCACCGAGACCGTCGTACGCCCCCGCCCCGCCACCGAGGACGGGCCCGCTCCGGAGCGGCGCCGCGGCAGCGGGCTGCCCGCGCTGGGCTTCCTGGCGCCGTTCCTGGTGCTGTACCTCGCGTTCATCATCGGCCCGACCCTGTACGGCCTGGTGATGAGCTTCTTCGACACCAGCCTGGTCAAGCCGGGGCTGTCCGACTTCGCCGGCTTCGGCAACTACACCGAGGCGCTGCAGAGCAGTGACTTCTGGTCGTCGCTGTGGCACACCGTCTGGTTCACCATCCTGACCACGCCGCCGCTGATCCTGCTCGCGTTCGTCTTCGCCCTGCTGGCCGACCGGGCCAAGCAGGGCCGGTGGTTCTTCCGGCTGGCGTTCTTCGCGCCGTTCATCCTGCCGTCCGCCGTGGTGGCGCTGATCTGGATCTTCCTCTACACGCCCGGCCTGGGGCTGATCGAGGCCGGGCTCGTCAAGATCGGCATCACCTCGCCGGACTGGCTGGGCGACCCGAACTGGGCCATGCCCTCGCTGGCGATCACCACGATCTGGTGGACGCTCGGCTTCAACTTCGTGCTCTACCTGGCCGGAATGCAGGAGATCCCGCGCGACCTCTACGAGGCCTCGGCGATGGACGGCGCGTCGCCGTGGCAACAGATCCGCAAGATCACCATCCCGATGCTGGGCCGCACCACGACGCTGGTGGCGGTGCTCCAGGTGATCGCGTCGCTCAAGGTCTTCGACCAGATGTACATCATGACCCAGGGCGGGCCGAACTTCGCCACCCGCTCGATCCTCGAATACGTCTACGACGAGGCCTTCACCAACTTCCGGGTCGGCTACGCCGCCGCCGTGTCGATGCTGTTCTTCCTGGTCGTGCTCATGGTCTCGGCGGTCTGGTTCGCCCTGGTACGCCGCCAGGAGAAGGAGGTGTGATCCCGTGACCGACCTCGCCCAGCGGGCCGAATTCCGCGTCAAGCTGTTCAACCGCATCTGCTTCGGCGTGCTCATCGCGTTCGCGCTGCTCTGGTTGGTGCCGCTGGCCTGGGCGCTGGACACCGCGCTCAAGCCCAACGCCGAGACCACCCGCACCACCTGGGCCATCGCCGACCCGACCCTGGACGCGTTCGGCCGGGTGCTGCGCGACACCGACATCCTCACCTGGCTCGGCTCCAGCCTGTTCATCGCGACGCTGTCCGCGGCCGGCACCGTGCTGGTGGCCAGCCTGGCGGCGTACGCGCTCTCGCGGATGCGCTTCCGCTACCGCAACGTGGTCTTCTGGATCGTGCTGGCCGGCATCATGATTCCCGGCCAGGTGCTGATCGTGCCGTGGTTCCGCGAGTTCGACGCGCTCGGGCTGCTGAACACGTACTGGGCGGTCAGCCTGCCGCAGATCCCCACCGCCATCGCGGTCTTCATCTTCAAGCAGTTCTTCGACGGCCTGCCACGCGAGCTCGAGGAGGTCGCCCGCGTGGACGGCGCGGGCTACCTGCGCATCTACCGGCGGATCATCATGCCGCTGGCCCGCCCGGCGGTCGCGGCCGTCGCCATCTTCACCTTCGTCACGTCCTGGAACGACCTGCTGTGGCCGCTGCTGGTGCTGAGCAACCCCGACAACATGACGGTGCCGGTCGGCCTGGCGACGGTGCAAGGCTCGTTCGGCATCCGGTACGCGGACACGATGGCGGGCGCGATCCTCGGCGCGATCCCGCTGGTCGCCGTGTTCCTGATGTTCCAGCGCCACATCGTCGAGGGCATCGCGGGCAGCGGCCTGAAGGGCTGACCGCGATCGCCCGGCACACCGCTGTGGCGGTTCGTGGTCCCGGCCACGCCGTGCCCAGACTCCTCACTCGCGCCGAAACCGAGCCTCGACTGGCGCCCCACTACCCAGCCCCACGGCAGCCCTGGAAGGAGCACGAACAACCTTGCCGACCCGCGATAACGGGCCCGAAGTGAGCTAATGGCGGGACGTTGCAGGTCAGCGGGTTTCGCGGCGCTGCCCGCCGTCACCCACCGCCACGAACCGTCACTCGAACGGGCTCTGGCGACCACCGCCCATTACCCAGCCCTCCGGCGCCCGGAAGGGGGCACGAACAACGTCGCTTTGCACTGCTTCCCCATGGGAAACACCTCCCGGACAACACCGACACACCTCTCGGGCAGAACGCGAATCCACCGGCCGGCGTTTCCGATGGGGAAGCAGAGCAAAGCAAGCTACTACGACTACCCCCGCTGGCCGGACGCGGCGGTACGGAGCGGCCAGCGCCGCAGCGAGCCCAAGGTGGACGGTCATAGCCTCGGGCGCCCCCGGAACGCTGAGAGCGCTCAGGCGATCGGGGTCGCGTCCTTGAAGGCCAGGGGTGCCCACTGCGAGGCGCCGGTGCGGCCGTGCTTGGGGTGGACGCCGACGAAGCGGGCACCGCTGATCCGGCGGTGACCGGCGCGCCCAGCTTCTGCCAGGCGTCGACGGTGAGCGCGGCGTGGGTGAGCGTCAGCTGGCGCGGTCGTGGGCGGCGTCGCGCCAGCCCAGTTCGGCGGAGAGTTCACGGGCCGTGCGGACCAGGTCGAGCGCGTACCGGGAGGGGTTCTGCGCCCGCCACAGGATCGACCAGGGATAGCGTGGCACCGACGGGCCCAGCGGGCGCCAGGTCAGGTCGGGATCCGACGAGGCGCCGGCGGTGGAGGCCGGGGTGCAGAGCACGCAGCGGCCCTGGGCCACCAGGTCGACGGCCGCGCGCAGCGTCTGCACGCTGCCCGGGAACAGCGTCGGGAAGAAGCCCGCCGACCGGCACACCTCGGCGACGAAGGCGTTGAACTCCGGCGCTTGTTCCTCGTCGGCCAGCAGCAGCGTCTCGTCGCGCAGCGCGGCGACCGGGACGCGGGCCAGCCGGGCGTACGCGTGCCCGGTCGGCACCAGGACGCCGAGCGCGTCGAGCCGGAACATCTCGGCGGCGATCTCCGGTGCGGCGCCCGGCAGCCGGCCGATGCCGACGTCGAGCCGGCCGTCGGCGAGCAGCCGGCGCTGCTCGGGCACGCCCGCCAGCACCTGGTGGATCTCCAGATCCGGGTAGCGGGCCTGCACCGCGCGCAGCACGGGCTGGACGGCGTCGTAGCCCTCGTCCAGCACGCCGACGCGCAGCGTGGGCGCGGCGAGCGCCCTGCCCTGGGCCAGCACGGCGGCGCGGTCGACGTGCTCGAGGATCTGGCGGGCCTCGATCAGGAAGCGGGCGCCGGCCGCCGTCAACGCGACGTGCCGGGTGGTGCGATCGACGAGTTGCACACCGACGGCGCGTTCGAGTCGCTGCACCTGGGTGCTGAGCGCGGACGGGACGATGTGCTCGCGGGCGGCGGCGCGGCCGAAGTGCAGCTCCTCGGCGAGGGTGACGAAATACCGCAACTGGCGCAACTCGATGCGGCCGCCGACCGGGTCCGGCACCGCGCGAATGGTGGCACCGGGCCGTCCGCCGGCGGAGAGGCTCGGCTGCCGGGGCGGGTTCCTCATGCCGAGACCTCCTCGATCACCCCATCGATGCGTATCTCGCAGTGTTATCGTTAACATTCCCGTAGTCAAGGCGTAACAGCATGCGACGGAAATTGCCGTGTATCTGCTGTTAGCGGTCACAATCCAGAACGAGCTGGCGCCGCTCGAAGGACTCGAGGCGCTCGCCCTGCTCGGCGGTGATGACATCGCAGATCCAGTCCCAGTGCAGCGACACCCGGTCGCCGGGCCGCAGGCCGGACAGCAGCGATTGCCCGCCGGCCGACCAGGTCACCGCCTCGTCGCGGGCCGGGCCGGGCGCGAGCACGCCGTCGCCGAGGAGCAGCGGGCGCGAGCTGACCGTGGCCGTCTCGCCGTGCACCTCCCGCACGACCCCGGTGCGGATCCGGCACCGGTCGAGGACCGACACGGCTGTCGGGTTGCCCGTGCGCCGCAGCATCGCCGCCCACGGGTACACCTCGAAGACGTGGAAGCTGTGGTGGGCGATCGCCCGGGTGTCCGCGTCCTGCCAGGTGCCGCCGGCCTGCCCGGCGAACCGGGTACGCAGAAACGGCAGCAGCTCCTCCGGCGCCACCCGGCCGAGCAGGTCGTTGCCGACCCAGTATGCCTGCACCACGGCCTCGTCCAGCGGATCGGCGACCCCGGCGGCACGGGCGATGAACTCGAGATAGCTCCACGCGCCCTCGAACTGGCGGGCCCGCCGGGCGATCTCCTCCGGGGCGTCGCCGCGCAGCAGGGCGGCGGCGCCCTCCGGACCGCAGTAGCCGAGCTCGTTGGGCGGGTAGGCGTACCGCGCGAACAACAGCGCGCCGCGCACGCTCATGTCAGCAGATCCTGGGCAGCTGCTCGCCGATCGGCATGGTCACCACCCGGGTGCCGCCGAGCGCCGTCCTGGCCACCACCATGCCGGGATGCTCGCTCACGCAGGTGCCAATCCGGCGCGCCCCGGCACCGTACGGGTGGGCCCGCATCGCGGCCAGGACGTCCCCGGCCTGCTCGGCCGGCACGAAGGCCAGCAGTTTGCCCTCGTTGGCCACCTGCAGCGGGTCGAGGCCGAGCAGGCTGCACGCGTCGGCCACCCCCGGCGGCACCGGCAGGTCGCGCTCCACCAGGTCGACACCGATCCCGGAGGCCCGGGCGATCTCGTTCAGCGAGGCGGCCACCCCGCCGCGGGTCGGGTCGCGCAGCACGTGCACGTCGGCGCCGGTGGCGAGCATCGCGGCGACCAGGCCGTGCAGCGGCGCGGTGTCGCTGGACACGGCCGTGCCGAACTCCAGGCCCTCCCGGCAGCTCATCACGGCCACGCCGTGCACGCCGATGTCGCCGCTGATGAGCACCGTGTCCCCGGCCACGGCCCGGCGCGGGCCGATGTCGACGCCGTCGGCGACCAGACCGATCCCGGAGGTCGTGATGTAGACGCCGTCGCCGCTGCCGTTGTCCACCACTTTGGTGTCGCCGGTGACCAGCCGGACCCCGGCGGCGCGCGCGGCGGCGCCCATCGCCTCGGCGATCCGGGCGATGTCGGCCAGCGCGGTGCCCTCCTGCAGGATGAACGCGGCCGACAGATACAACGGCGTCGCGCCGCCCATCGCCAGGTCGTTGACGGTGCCGTTGACCGCCAGGTCGCCGATCGAGCCGCCGGGGAAGAACATCGGCTTCACCACGTACGAGTCGGTGGAGAAGGCGATCCGGCCTTCGCCGGCCGGCACGACCGCGCAGTCGCCGAGGTCGGCGGTGCCGCCGGCCGCGCCGAACCCGGGCAGGAACAGGTGCTCGACCAGCTCGCCCGACATCGCGCCGCCGCCGCCGTGCCCCATGACGACCGTGGGTGTGTCGCGCAGCGGCACCGGGCAGGTCCAGTTCTCGAAGTCCAGGTCGGTCATCGGATCCGCACCAGGTCGAGCCGCCGGTACGCGTAGTAGGCCGCGCACGCGCCCTCCGACGAGACCATGGTCGCCCCGAGCGGATTGCGCGGGGTGCACTGCTTGCCGAAGGCCTCGCACTCGTTCGGTTTCAGCAGTCCCTGCAGCACCTCGCCGGAGCGGCACAGCGCCGACTCCTCGGTGCGCAGGTCCGCGACGTCGAACCGCAGTTCGGCGTCGAAGTCGCGGTAGCGCTCGGACAGCCGCCAGCCGCTGCGGGGAATCATCCCGATGCCGCGCCAGGTCCGGTCGGTCACCTCGAACACGTCGCGCAGCATGGCCATCGCGGCGGGGTTGCCCTCGGCGCGCACCGCCCGGGGGTACGCGTTCCGCAGCTCGTGCCGCCCGGATTCGAGCTGCACCACGGTCTGCCGGATGCCTTCCAGGATGTCCAGCGGCTCGAAGCCGGTGACCACGATCGGCACCCCGTACTTCTCGGCGAGCGGCGGATATTCGGCGGTGCCCATCACGCTGCAGACGTGCCCGGCGGCCAGGAACGCCTGCACCCGGCAGCGCGGCGACTCCATGATCGCGGCGATCGCCGGCGGCACCAGCACGTGCGACACCAGCAGGGAGAAGTTGGCCACGCCGAACCGGCGGGCCTGGTAGACGGTCATCGCGTTGGCCGGCGCGGTGGTCTCGAAGCCGATGCCGAAGAAGACCACCTGCCGGTCCGGGTTCTCCCGGGCGATCTTCAGCGCGTCCAGCGGCGAATACACCACCCGCACGTCGCCGCCGGCGCTCTTGACGGCGAACAGGTCCCGGCTGCTGCCCGGCACCCGCAGCATGTCGCCGAACGAGCAGAAGATGACGCCGGGCCGGGCGGCGATGGCCAGCGCCTTGTCGATGATCTCCAGCGGGGTCACGCAGACCGGGCACCCCGGTCCGTGGATCATCTCGACCCCCTCGGGGAGCAACTGGTCGATGCCGTGCCGGATGATCGAGTGGGTCTGGCCACCGCAGACCTCCATCATCGCCCAGGGCCTGGTCGTGACCGCGTGGATCTGGTCGACCAGCTTGCGGGCCAGCTCCGGATCGCTGAACTCGTCGAGGTACTTCACCGTTCCGCTCCCGCCTGATCGCCGAACTCCTGCTCCAAGATGCCGAGCCGCTCGAAGTTGGCGAGCGTCTCGATCGCCGACGCCTCGTCGAGGCGCTGGATGGCGAATCCGACGTGCACGATGACGTACTCGCCGGACGCGACATCCGGCACGTATTCCAGGCACACGTCCTTGCGGATGCCGCCGAAGTCGACCTGCGCCATCAGGGTGCCGTCGACCTCGGAAACGCTCAGGACCCGTCCTGGCACGGCCAGGCACATGCGCGTACTCCTCTCTTCGGAAGGACCTCAGCCGGATGCGGCGACGACGAGCTGGCCGAGGGCGATGCCGCCGTCGTTCGGCGGCAGCAGCTGGGGGCGCAACACGGTGAAGCCGTGCTCGCGCAACGCGAGCGCGGCCGAGGAGATCAACAACGCGTTCTGGAACACGCCGCCGCCGAGGGCGACGACGTCGAGCCCGGTCTGCTCCCGGCAACGCAGCGCGAGCGCGGTGATCAGATCGGTCACGCCGGCGTGGAACCGGGCGCACACGATGGCCGCGGGCACGCCGGCGCGCACCTCGCCGGCGACCGCGCGGATGACCGGGCCCGGGTCGGCGACGATCGGGCCGCCAGCCGGCTCGTGCAGCCCGAAGGCATACCTGCCGCCCGCGCCGGCCCGGCGGGCGAGTCCTTCCAGGACGACGGCGGCCTCCGCCTCGTACTCCGCCCGGTGCCGGACCCCGGCCAGCGAGGAGACGGCGTCGAAGAGGCGGCCCATGCTGGAGGTGGGCACGCAGCCGAGGCCCGTCTCGAGCTGGTGGGCGAGCACGTCGCGCTCGGCGGCCGGGCAGGCCGCCACGGCCGGCAGATCCGGCTGCCAGCGCACGCCGGCGGCGCGCAGATGAGCCAGTGCCATCCGGTACGGCCGCAGCACGCTCGCGTCGCCCCCGGCCAGCGGCACGTACCCCAGGTGGGCGGCCCGGCGGTAGGACTTGTAGTCGGCGATCAGCACCTCGCCGCCCCACACCGCGCCGTCGTCGCCGAAGCCGGTGCCGTCGAAGGCCACGCCGATCACCTGTTCGTCCGGGCCGAGCCCGTGCTCGGCCATGACGGAGGCGATGTGGGCGTGGTGGTGCTGGACCAGGCGCACCGGCCGGCCGGCCGCGTGGGCGCGCAGCCAGTCACCGGAGCGGTAGCCCGGATGCCGGTCGGCCACCAGAACCTCGGGCCGCACGCCGGTGAGCTCCTCCAGGTGCCGCTCGGTGCGGCCCAGCGCCTCGATCGTGCTCACGTCGTCCATGTCGCCGATGTGCTGGCTGACCCAGGCGTACCGGCCGCTACCCAGCGCGCAGGTGTTCTTCAGGTCCGCGCCGGCGGCGAGCGTGGGCGCGACGTCGAACGGCAGCGCCAGCGGCAGCGGCGCGTAGCCCCGGGAGCGGCGGATCGGCAGTTCGGCACCGGCGACGTGCCGGCTCACCGAGTCGTCGCAGGGCACCCGGATGCCGCGGTCGTGCCGCAGCCACGCGTCGGCCAGCGGCGCGAGCCGGGTGCGGGCCTCGGCGTCGTCGGTGACGATGGGCTCGCCGGCGAGATTGCCGGAGGTCATCACCAGCGCGTCCGGCCCGGGCGGGTCGCCGGGCAGCCCGAAGAGCAGCACGTGCAGCGGGGTGTAGGGCAGCATGATCCCGAGGTCGGGATTGTCCGGGGCGACCGCGCCGGCCAGGCCGGCGTCGGTGTCGGCGCGCCGGGCGAGCAGCACGATCGGCCGGCGGGTGCCGGTGAGCAGGAGCTGCTCGTCGCCGGTCATCGTGACCAGCCGCCGGGCGGCGTCGAGATCGGCGACCATCACCGCGAACGGCTTGCCGCCGCGGCCCTTGCGGCGGCGCAACTCGGCGACCGCGCCGGCGTCGCGCGCGTCGCAGGCGAGGTGGTAGCCGCCGAGGCCCTTGACGGCGACGATCCGGCCGGCGGCCAGCAGTTCCCGGGCGCCGCGCAGCGCCTCCGCGCCGGAGGTCGCCGCGCCGTCCGCGGTGACCAGGTCGAGCCGCGGACCGCAGCCGGGGCAGGCGATCGGCTGGGCGTGGAACCGGCGGTCGCCCGGGTCCTCGTACTCGGCGCGGCAGGCGGCACACATGGCGAAGCCGGCCATCGTGGTCGCCGCGCGGTCGTACGGCAGCCGGTTGATGATGGTGAACCGCGGGCCACAGTTGGTGCAGGTGATGAACGGATGCCGATGCCGCCGGTCGCCCGGGTCCCGCAGTTCCCGCAGGCAGTCCGCGCAGATCGCGACGTCCGGGGAGGCGAGCGTGCGGGCCGGGCCGTCCCCGGCGGACGCCGCGATGGTGAACCCGGTGCCGCCCTCGACCGGAAGCTCCGTCTCCTCGACGCCGGTCACGACGGCGAGCGGGGGCGCCGACTCGCGCAGTCTGCGGGCGTACTCGCGGACCGCCTCCGGGTCACCCTCGACCTCGACCACCACCCCGTCGGTGGTGTTGCCGACCGATCCGGCGAGGGCGAGCGCCGCGGCCGTGGCGTAGGCGAACGGGCGGAATCCGACGCCCTGCACGAGCCCCGAGACCGTGAACCGGCGCCGGATCCGGCCGGCGCGGGCCCGGCCCATCAGCTCCAGACCGCCCATCGCCTCCTCGGCGCCGGCGTCGTCGATGACCTCCAGCGCGAAGCCCATGTGGATCAGCACCCACTCGCCCGGCACCGGCGGCGCGGCGAGCATGCCGATGTTCACCCGGCGCTGCGCGCCGACGACGTCGACCATGGCCAGCTGGCCGGCGTAGCCCGGCTCGATCCGCACCACCCGTCCGGGTATGCCCAGGCACATGGTCAGGACCTCCGGGTACGGGCCGGTTCGGCGGCGGTGAGGCGGTGCACGAGGGCGAGGACGGCGGCGATCGCGCCCGGAACGGCGGCGGCCACCGGCGGGCTCAGGCCGATACCCTCCGCGACGGCGCCGGCCCGGCAACCGACGACGTACGTGGGCGGCAACGTGCCGCCGAGCCGCTCGACGCCGGCCAGCATCGCCACCGGGCTCATCCCGTGCCCGTCGAACTCGCCGCCGCCAAGATCGGCCCCGCTGAGGTCACCCGAGCTGACCTCGAGGACCACGATCTCGCCGGGGACGCCGCCGGGCAGCGCGTCCACCAGCACCAGCGCGGCGCAGGGGGCGAGCAGGTCGTAGGCGAGGTGCATGCCCCGGATGCCGTAGTCGGCCACCCGGACCCCGGGCGGCAGCGGGTGCCGGCCGGCCAGCCTCCGGACGACCTCGGGACCGAAGCCGTCGTCGCCGAGGAAGAGGTTGCCGATCCCGGCCACCAGCACACCCGCCGCCTCCGTCATGGCGTCGCCTTCCCCGGCTACATCGAGCGGATCTTGAGGTACCGGCGGATGTCCGGCAGGGACTGGACGATCAGGACCGTGGCGCACACCGCGCCGGCCGTGGCGACGACGGTGGTGATGACGCCGATGACTCTCACGATCGGTTCTCCTCTCGGTGCACCGGGCGGGCGGCTGCCGGCAACGGCTCCAGCTCGTCGGGGGCGAAATAGAAGTAGCGGCCGTACCAGTCGTGCAGGTCCGCGGCCGGGTCGTCGACGAGCACCACCGCCACGTGCACCTCGCCGTCGACGTCGCCGACCACGGCGGTCACCCGGGCGGTCTGCCCGGCGAAGAACAGGTCCTGCGCGTCGGCCCGGCGGGTCGGGTGCACCCGGACCAGGCTGCCCTTGGCGACCCGGACGCCGGCGATGACCACCGCGTCGGTGTCGGGGTCCACCTCGGCGTCGGCGGCCGGATCCCACCAGGGCAGCTCGGCGGTGAGAGAGCCGGCTGGCCCGGCGTCGCTCCGCCCGCCGTGCAGCCGCTGCAGGTCGGCCGCCGACATCGCGTCGCACCGGTCGACGATGGCCCGGGCCCGCGGGTCGGTGGCGCGCGCCTCCGCCTTCTCGGCGTCGGTCATGGTCATCACGCGCAGGGTGAGGATCTCGTCGATCTCGGTGGAGTCGAACAACGCCCCGGGGCTCTGCTCGGCGACCCGCGGGTGGTCGTACAGGATGATGGGCGCGCCGAGCACGACGTTGCTCGACCCCGGCGGGCCGGCCAGCACCGGCCAGCAGCGGTGCTGGCGGCAGCGGCCGGCGGCCGCGGCTGCCGCCGGCGGTGGTTCGAGCAGCGAGACGAACGCGGCGTCGTGCGCCTCGACGACCAGATGCGCCCCGATCAGCGACCGCCGGACGGCGTCGTCCCGCTCGGCGACCTCCGCCGGATGGTCGTTGGCGACGGCCACGGTCAACCGCAGGAAGCCGTCGTCCTGCTCCACCCGGGTACGCAGCCGCGCGGTGAGCGCCCACCGGCGGCGCACGATCCGGCCCGCCGTCTGGAGCGGTTCGACGTCCTCGGCGCCGGGCACCTCGACCGGGAACTCCGCCGCGCCACGCAGCGGCAGGCTCGCCCAGGTGATCTCGTGTTCCACCGCCTCGTCCCAGCTCAGCACCGCGGCACCGGCGACGGTCAGCGCGTCGACCGGCACGTGGGAGCCGTCCGGCCGGCGGCGCTGCACCTCGCGGGCCTGCAGGTGCAGGAAGCGCAGCCGGACGGTGACGCTGCCCGCCCGGCCCTCGGGCGCGAGCAGGCACTGCATCGCCATGTCGGGCGCCTCGCCGAAGGCACCCGCCGCGGCCCTCGGCGGGCCGAGCACCCCGAACTGCCACCGCGACCGGTTCTTGGCGGAGCTCGCCCGGTACGGATAGAGCAGGTATCCCTCGTAGAGCACCGCGTCGGCGACGGCCCGGACCGCGTCGAGGCTCATGGCGTCTTCCTTGCCGCCTTGGCCAGCAGCTTCTGCATCGTCTCGTCCCAGCTGACCAGGCCGTGCCGCGAGCGGTAGTCGGCGAGCTGGGTCAGCACCTCGGAGCCGACCCGCAGCCAGCCGGTGTTCGGGTAGTAGGAGTCGATCATCTGCCGCCAGACCGCGACCGGGAGCGCGTGCCGGGCCTCGCACGCCCACGGGATCTGCTCCACCTCGAAACCCGAGGTGCCCCGGAGGAACACCGTCCCCGAGAAGAGGAACGCCAGCGGCACGTCGCCGGCGTCGAGCGCGTGCAGGTAGCGGGTCCCGATCACGTCGAGGTCGTAGGTGCAGGGCAGCGCCAGGTCGGTCTCGCTGCGGCTGGTGAAGCCCTGCACCGTGGTGTTGCACTGCATCCACTGGAACGGCTTCAGGGTGTCCGCCCAGCGGTCCCGCTCGCCGAAGAGCCCGCGCAGCCCGTTCTGCTCGGCCGGGCCGTAGCGGCGGCGCTGGGGCTCGACGCGCACCTGGCAGCGCAGCACGATGGCGTGGACCCGCTGGCCGGTGGTCTCCTCGACGCGCAGCCGCGCGGTCAGTTGCGGCGCCATCGCGTACGGCTCGGCGACCACCTCCAGCACGGTGAACCGGAAATCACTCATGACGTATCCATCTGTGGTGCGGGCCGGCTCAGCGCGGCCATCCGGGCGAAGAACTGGTCCATGGCCTCGTGTGCCTCGCTGCCGCCGTCAAAGCCGCGCCACAGCGTGCGGAGCCGGCCGACCAGCTCGTAGCACGCGTCGATGGGCACGAGATGACACCGCGCCTCGGCCCGGTGGCTGTCGCCGGTGCGGGCCGGGCGGCGCACCAGCACCGCCTCGACGTCGGCGCGCAGCAGGGCCAGCTGGGGGGTGCGGGCCACGATCCGCTCCCAGGCCGGCAGCGGCAGTTCGGATTCGGTCGCGCCGGCCGGCCCCGGATAGAACGCCACCATCCGGCCCCGCTCCGAGTTGCGGAACAGGAACGCGAGCCCGACCGGGATCTGCAGTTCGTCCCAGGCGCGCTCGTCGATCGCGGAGCCGGGCAGCGTCAGGTAGCGCTCCGGCACGGCCCGGTAGTGCAGGTTCGCGTCTTCGTCGGTGAACAGCAGGTAGCAGGGCCGGCAGGTGCACAGCAGCGCCCGGCTCCGCAGATCGACAACGTGCGAGTGGCCCGCGCCGATGCCGGCCGTGCACATCTCGCAGCGCTCCCCCGCGGCCGGCGCGGGGCGGCTGCGGGCGATCCGGCGCAGCGCGGCCAGCGGCGGCCCGGCGCGGCCCGGGGTGCTCATGTCGCGACCGCGGCGCCGGCGCCGGACGCTCCGGCGGTGTCGGTGAGCCGGGAGAACAGCGCCGACACCGGAATCACCGCCGGCGCGGTATCGGCCGGGCTCTCCTCGAACTCGACGGCGGTGATCTCCGGGGCGGCGGCCTCGATCGCCCCCTCGACCGCGCGCCGGAGCTTCTCCGACGACGACCCGCAGCCGCCGTGGCCGCCGGGCAGCCGCAGCCGGGCCACGCCGTCGGCGGTGACCTCGAGCAATTCCACCTCGCCGCCGGCCAGCGCCCGCTCGATCCGGGTCACCGCGTCGTACGGGTGCAGGCCGTGCACCAGCAGCAGGCCGGCGACCAGGTCGTCGCCGGCGACGGCGTCGATCATCTCGTCGGTCAGCACGCCGCGCTCGTGCAGCAGCTCCAGCAGCCGTTCCAGCCCGGCGCCGTAGAGATCGGCCACCACGCGGACCAACTCCTCGGCCCGTTCCCGCGCCACGGGGCCACCGGACGCGCTGGCGCCGATGAGCGAGTCGATGCGCGCCCCGGCGGCCTGCCAACCTTCAGTCCGGTCAAATTCTTGCTCCGGCACGTCTCACTCGCTCCCGGCGGACTGCGTCGGGGAGTGCAGCAGCTCCAGCTTCTTGCCGCCGCCGAGATACATGTGCACGCCACAGGGCAGGCACGGGTCGAAGCTGCGCACCGTACGCATGATGTCGATGCCCTTGAAATGCTCCCGGTCGTTCTCCTCGAAGATCGGCTGGCCCTGCACCGCGTCCTCATACGGCCCGGGCGTGCCGTAGCTGTCGCGCGGGTTGGCGTTCCACGGCGTCGGCGGGTACGGGTGGTAGTTCGCGATCTTGCCGTCCCGGATGACCATGTGGTGCGAGAGCACGCCCCGGACCGCCTCGGTGAAACCGCAGCCGATGGCCTCGTCGGGCACCTCGAAGGGCTCCCACGTCTTGGTGTGCCCGGCGCGGATCTCGGCGAGTGCCCGCTCGGCGAAGTGCAGGGCGCAGGCCGCCGCGTACGCCTGGAAGTAGGTGCGGGCCCGGTTGCGTTCGATGGTGTTGCTCCAGCGCGGGATCTTCCACTCGAAGGAAACCGGGCCCTTCAACGCGGTCTTGGGCAGGTTGATCTCCACACTCGACCCGGTCGAGCGCACATAGCCGATGTCGACCAGGCCGGCCAGGGCGGTCGACCAGAGCCGGGCCAGCGGCCCGCCGCCGGTGTCCAGCGCCAGGTAGTCCTTGCCGTCGTACCAGCGCGGGGACATCACCCAGCTGTACTTGTCGTCCAGGTCGCGCTTCTGCGGCTTCGGGTTGGTGTGCTGGTTCCAGGGGTGCCGGCGGTCGACCGGGTTGCCGAGCGGGTCGTGCGTCACGAACATCTCCTGGTCCTCCCAGTCGTCGTAGTACGACGAGCCGAGCAGGATCCGGATGCCCAGGTTGATCTTCACGAGGTCGGTGGTGATCAGTTTGCCGTCGACGATGATGCCGGGGGTGACGTACATCTTCCGGCCCCAGCCGGTCATGTCCGCGTACTTGAAGTTGCAGTGCTCCGGGTCCTGGAAGGAGCCCCAGCAGGCGAGCAGGATGCGGCGGTTGCCGACCATCTCGTAGCCGGGCAGCGCCTGGTAGAAGAAGTCGAACAGGTCGTCGTGCATCGGCACGACCTTCTTCATGAACTCGACGTAGCGCATCAGCCGGGTCAGGTAGTCGGTCATCAACTGGATCGTCGCGACCGTGCCGACGCCGCCCGGATACAGCGTGGAGGGGTGCACGTGGCGGCCCTCCATCAGGCAGAACATCTCCCGCGTCATCCTGCTGACCTGCAGCGCCTCGCGGTAGAACTCGCCGGTGAAAGGGTTCAGCGAGCGCATGATGTCGCCGATCGTGCGATAGCCGTGCTCGCCCGCGTGCGGTGAATCGGTGCTGTTCGCCATCTCCAGCACGCCGGGGTTGGTCTCGGCGACCATCTTCTCGCAGTAGTCCACCCCGACCAGGTTCTCCTGGAAGATGTTGTGGTCGAACATGTACTCGGCGGCCTCGCCCAGGTTGACGATCCATTCGCCGAGGTGCGGCGGCTTCACCCCGTACGCCATGTTCTGCGCGTAGCAGGAGCAGGTCGCGTGGTTGTCGCCGCAGATGCCGCAGATGCGGCTGGTGATGAAGTGCGCGTCGCGCGGATCCTTGCCCTTCATGAAGATCGAGTAGCCGCGGAAGATGGAACTGGTGCTCTTGCACTCCGCGACGATCCGCTGCTTGAAGTCGATCTTGGTGTAGATCCCGAGGCTGCCGACGATGCGGGTGATCGGGTCCCACGCCATGTCGACAAGTTCGGTGCCCTGGCTCGCGGTGTCCCGCCGGCCCTGCGTCGCGGTCATGTCGTCTCTTCCTGTCACCAGGTTCGGGTGGCACCGGTGGTCAGCTTCCGGCCGGGCCTGCGCCACTTGGGCTCCCGGTCGAGCGTGTGCGTGGTGATGTCGCGCAGGCGCCGGATCGTCGCGCCGTAGGGGCCGATCACCGCGGTGGACAGCCGGCCGCCGGGCGGCTCGTCCATGAACGGCATGAACTTGTCCGGGAAGCCCGGCATGGTGCAGCCGATGCAGATGCCGCCCACGTTGGGGCAGCCGCCGATGCCGTTGATCCAGCCGCGCTTGGGCACGTTGCACTTGACCACCGGGCCCCAGCAGCCCAGCTTGACGATGCACTCGGGCGAGCCGTAGCCGGTGGCGAAGTCGGCCTGCTCGTAGTAGCCGGCGCGGTCGCAGCCCTCGTGCACGGTCTGCCCGAACAGCCAGGTCGGGCGCAGCGCCTCGTCGAGCGGGATCATCGGCGCCTGACCGGTGGCCAGGTAGAGCAGGTACGTCAGGGTCTCCGACAGGTTGTCGGGCTGGATCGGGCAGCCCGGCACGCACACGATCGGGATGCCCGCCTTGGACTTCCACTGCCAGCCGAGATAGTCGGGCACGCCCATCGCGCCCGTCGGATTGCCGGCCATGGCGTGGATCCCGCCGTACGTCGCGCAGGTGCCGACCGCGACGACCGCGGTGGCCTTGGGCGCGAGCCGGTCCAGCCACTCGCTGGTCGTCATGGGCTGGCCGGTGGCCGGGTCGTTGCCGAACCCGCACCAGTAGCCCTCGTCGTGCAACTGCTCGTTGGGGATCGATCCCTCGACGACCAGAACGAACGGCTCCAGTTCCCCGCGGTCGGCCTTGAAGAACCAGGCGAGGAAGTCGTCGGCACCGCCGTTCGGGCCGCACTCGAAGTCGATCAACGGCCAGTGCACGGCGACCTGCGGGAGTCCCGGCAGCGCGCCGAGGGCGATCTCCTCGATGCTCGGCTGCGTCGCCGCGGTCAGGGCGACGGAGTCACCGTCACAACTGAGCCCGGCATTGATCCACAGAACATGGATGAGCGTGTCGGCTGCTTTCACCGCTTCTGCTGAGGGCATGGCTGACCCGCTTCCCGGGGCCCGGGGACCCCTGCGGCGCTGGTGGATCGACACTCGGCCTCGTGCGTGTGACGCAGATAACACATTGCCCTCACGCGTGCGACACTGTCAACCGATCGCGCGGCGTCCCACCCGACCGTGGCGCCGCGGCGCCCGACGCCGGCCGAATCGGGGCTGCATGCATGAACTGTCGATCGCGCAGAGCATCGTGGACACCGTGTGCGAGCGAGCCGGCGAGCGGCCGGTGCGCAGCGTCATGATCCGGGTCGGGGCGTTGACCGCGGTGGTGCCGGAGGCCATGCGGTTCTGCTTCGAACTCGCCGTCGCGGGCACGGTCGCCGACGGTGCCCGGCTCGACATCGAGCGCCGGCCCGGCACCGTCCACTGCCGCCGGTGCGGCGCCGACGCCGTCATCGACGACCTGATCCTGCTGTGCCCGTGCGGCAGCGCCGACGTGGCGGTCACCGCCGGGCGTGAGCTGCAGATCGTCTCCATGGAGGTGGGCTGAGCCATGTGCGCGACCTGCGGCTGCGGCGATCATCATCACCACGCCGACACCGAGACGATCACCCTCGAGGAGCGGGTGCTCGCGAAGAACGACATGCTCGCCGACCTGATCCGCGGCCGGCTCGCGGAGCGGGGCATCCACGCCGTGAACCTGATGAGCTCGCCCGGCTCGGGCAAGACCACCCTGCTCGAGCGCACCATCCGGGACCTGGCGGGCGGCCGGCCGGTCGCCGTCATCGAGGGCGACCAGGAGACCCCGCTGGACGCGGACCGGATCCGGCGCACCGGCTGCGCCGTCGTGCAGGTGAACACCGGTGCCGGCTGCCACCTCGACGCCGCGATGATGAACGACGCGCTGGACGAGCTGGACCCCGCCCCCGGCTCTCTGCTGTTCGTGGAGAACGTCGGCAACCTGATCTGCCCGGCGCTGTTCGACCTCGGCGAGGGCGGAAAGGTCGTGATCATCTCGGTGACCGAGGGAACCGACAAGCCGCTCAAGTACCCCTACATGTTCGCGGCGGCCGACCTGGTGCTGGTCAACAAGATCGACCTGCTGCCGTACGTCGATTTCGACCTCGACGCCTGCCGGCGCCATGTCGCGGCGGTGAACCCCGGCGCGCGGGTGCTCCCGCTCTCGGCCACCCGCGGCGACAACGTCTCATCGTGGTACGAGTGGCTCGCCTCGGGCATCAGTTGACGCCCGGCCGGCGTCTTGCGCGGGCATCAGTTGACGCCCGGCTTGCCTTTTGCGCGGGCATCAGTTGACGCCCGGCCGGCGTTTTGCGCGGGCGTCAGTTGACGCTCGGCTCGGCCCGGCGCCACACCTGGTGCAGCTCGGCGTGGGTGGTGGTGCCGAAGACCCGCAGCACCCGGTCGGCCCGGACGTAGCTCGAGACCTCGGCGGTGACCTCCTGCAGGAATGCCGAGGCGGTGACCACTACCGGCAGGCGGCCGGCCTCGAGGAAGCGATCCAGCGTGGCCTGCCAGCGCCAGCCGGAGCCGCGGTGCCCGACGTGGACGGGGACGACGTCGTGCCGGGGCAGCCGGTTGCGGAGCCCCGCGATCATGGCCTGCGGATCGGGGCGCGCGCGGGAGGCCGAGCCGAACACCACCAGCAGCTCGTCGGCGACGGCGAGCTCGGCCAGGCGGGCCACCGCGGCATCCGTGCCGGCGTCCCGCTCGTGCAGCATCGCGACGGTCGTCGTCGGACCGGCGGGCGCCATCTGCTCGAGCTCCGCCTGCGCCCGCCACCACGAGGCCTCGGGCTCACGCACGACCATCCTCGGCACGCACCCGGACTGAGACCGCTGTTCCTGCCGCATCATCGGAATCGGCCGGGTGACCGGCCCGGTGTCGCCATGCGGTGCCGCCGCCCGGCGTGCGGGGATTCTTTGCCAAATCACGAGGCCACTCCTGAGTTGTCCACCTGCGTCCTACGCACGGTGACCAAGCCTGCACTCACATTCCGGCCGCCGCCAGCCCCAAGCGTGTCCGCACACATGTGGCGGCGTTCCACGCCGTTCCGGCCGCGAAAAGGCCTGCTCAGCGGCGACGACCGGACACTTGTGTCCGGTGCCGGGGGACGGGCCCGCTCACCCGGAAGAGTGACAGATGTCACGGCACGGTCAGGCCCGGCCGCAGCGAGACCTGCAGCAGCCGCGGCGGCGCGGGCGGTGTCTCCACGACGACGCCGGTCACTTCCGGGGCCGCGCGGGCGACAGCCTCCTCGATCTGGCCCACCGCGGCCTGCCGGGACGACGGGCAGCCGCCGGCCCCGGCCAGGCGCAGCCGCGCCACCCCGGCGTCGTCGATGCCCAGATACTCCGGTGCGCCGGCGAGCCGGAGCCCCGCCAGGGCGCGCTCGATCCGCGCGCCGGTGTCCAACGGGTGCAGGTCGTGCACCAACAGCAGGCTCTCCACCAGCGGGTCGGCGCAGAGGTCCGCGAGCCGGCCCGGGCCGAGCAGACCCGCGATCCGGGCCAGCCCGGCGCCGTAGAGCTGCACCAGGCAGCGGGTCAGCTCCTCGCCGATGTCGGCGGCGCGCCGATCGGGACGCGAGCGCAGCTCCGCGAGGAGCTGGTCGATCCGCTGGGCGGCCACCTCGGCCGCGTCGGTTGCGGTCATCGAGACCTCCGGGTCAGTTCACCATCCGTACGGTGAAGCCGCGCAGCGTCCGCACGACCGGCGCGTATCCGGCACCGGACGGCACGGCACCGGCCGCCGGCGCCTCCATGAAGGGCATGAACTTGTCGGGAAATCCCGGCATGGTGCAGCCGATGCAGATGCCGCCGACGTTCGGGCAGCCGCCCACCCCGTTGATCCAGCCCCGCTTCGCGACGTTGCACCGCACCACCTGGCCCCAGCACCCCACCTTGACGAGGCAGGTCGACGACCCGTACCCCAGGGCGAAGTCGCTCTGGTCGTAGTAGGAGGCCCGGTCACAGCCCGAGTGCACGGTCGACTCGAACAGCCAGCGCGGCCGCAGCGACTCGTCGAGGGCGAGCGGCGGCGCCTGCCCGCTGATCTGATAGAGCAGTTGCAGGATGGTTTCGGCGAGATTGTCCGGGTGGGTCGGGCAGCCCGGCACGCACACGATGGAGAGCCCGGCCTTGGACTTCCACTCCCAGCCGAGATAGTCCGGCACCCCCATGGCGCCGGTGGGGTTGCCGGCCATCGCGTGGATGCCGCCGTAGGCCGCGCAGGTGCCGACGGCCATCACCGCCGTCGCCTTCGGCGCCAGCCGGTCCAGCCACTCGCTGCTGGTGATGGGCTGCCCGGTCCGCGGATCGTTGCCGAAGCCGCTCCAGTAGCCCTGCTCCTTGTTGCCCTCGTCCGGCACGGACCCCTCGACGATCAGGACGAACGGCTCCAGTTCGCCGCGATCGGCGCGGTGGAACCATTCGATGAAGCTGTCCGGACCGCCGTCCGGGCCGGTCTCAAAGCCGAGGTACGGCCAGTGCAGCGCGATCTGCGGGACACCCGGCAACGCCCCGAGCACCAGGTCCTCGATGCTGGGCTGGGTCGCCGCGGTCAGTGCCACCGATTCGCCGTCGCAGCTCAGGCCGCCGTTCAGCCAGAGGATGTGCAGCACCTGCTCGTCGTCACCGGCGGCCGGGACGTTCACAAGGTGTCTCCATCCGATCAGTGGTCCCGTCTCCGATCGAGGTGAGCCTATGCGCCCGAACGCCCCCGGGAGAAGGAGCCGGACAAGAGCATCACCCGATCGGGTGCGATCGGCGCCGTAAGCTCGGCGGGGAGTCACATCGGACCCGATGGAAGGGGACGCGATGCCGACGTCCGCACGACCAGCCGCGGACCACCTCGAGGTCCTGCCGCTCGTGGTGGTCGCCCAGGCGTTTCCGGCCCGGCCGTCCGCTCTTCCGGACATCCGCGATTTCGTGCGCCGGCAGCTGACCACGACGGCCGTGTCCGACGACGACGTCCGCACCCTGTGCGACCGGGTCGCCGACGTCCTGCTGGACGCCGCCGGCACCAGCGGCACCATCCAGATCTCGCTACGGATCTTCCCGGACGCGGCGGAGGTCGATGTCCTCTTCGCGCCGGACCACGAGCCGGCGGCACAGCCCGGGCTCAACGGCGGCGGCCCGGCCGCGCCGCCGCGCCCGGGCGATCCGGTGGGCCTCGGCAACGGCGCACCGCTCGACCGCGGTGCCCGGGCGGCGGTATACCGGCCCACGCCCGGCGCCGCCGGCCCGACACCGAACACCGGCTCGCCATCCTTCGCGGCCTGGCTGTCCGCCCGGCTGCGGGCGGAGGGCCTGACCATCGAGGCGGCGGCCAGGAAGCTGGACGTCTCGACCAAGACTGTCAGCCGGTGGATGAGCGGCACGACCGAGCCCAGGCTGCGCGACCTCTACCGGATCCGGGACGCCTTCGGCGAGCCTCCGTTCCACTGACGGGCCCCCGGACCTGGCAGAACGTGAGTGAAGTCACGGTCCGTTTCCGCTCCTTGGGACGGTCGCGGAAATAGTCCACGAAATCCACCAAGTTAGTAGACAAGGAAGGAGTTCTCGCCGAGACTCGACCGATGGATCTCACCTTGGCGCTGGCCGGACTCGGTGTCGGCATCGTGGTCGGCCTCACCGGCATGGGCGGCGGCGCCCTGATGACGCCCATCCTCGTGCTGGTCTTCGGCATCCCGCCGGTCGCCGCGGTCTCCAGCGACCTGGCCGCCAGCGCGGTGATGAAGCCGTTCGGCGGCTGGGTGCACGCCCTGCGCGGCACGGTCAACTGGCGGCTGGTCGGCTGGCTGTGCGCCGGCAGCGTCCCGAGCGCCTTCTTCGGCGTCCTGCTGCTGCGCCTGCTCGGCGACAGCGAGACCGTGCAGCACACCATCAAGGTCGCCCTCGGGGCGGCGCTGCTGCTGGCCGCGGGCGGCATGCTCCTCAAGGCCTGGGTGACCCGCGGCCAGCGCGCCGACGGCCCGGCCGAACCGATCGAGATCCGCCCGATCCCGACCCTGCTGGTGGGCATCGGCGGCGGCGTGATCGTGGGGCTGACCTCGGTGGGTTCCGGCTCCCTGATCATCGTCGCGCTGCTCGCCCTCTACCCGAAGCTGCGCGCCAACGACCTGGTCGGCACCGACCTGGTCCAGGCGATCCCGCTGGTCATCTCGGCGGCCGTGGGCCACGCCCTCTTCGGCGACCTGCGCCTGGACATCGCGGGCGCGGTGCTGCTGGGCTCGATCCCGGGAGTGCTGCTGGGCGCCCGGATCTCGTCGCGGGCACCGGGCGGCATCGTCCGGGCGGCCCTGGTGATCGTGCTCCTGGCCAGCGCACTGAAGCTGCTGGACGTCCCGACCCTGGCGGTCGGCCTCATCACCGGCACGGCCATCCTGGTGGCCATCGGCGTGGCGATCTGGCGCCGCAGCCACCGACCGGCCGCCACGGTGCCCAGCCCGAGCGGCCCGATGGAGGACGACGACCGAGAAAGCGTAAGTGCCCGCTAAGCGAGCACGCACGCCCCGCTAAGCGCATGCGCACCACGCCGGGGAACGACATCGAGGCCATCGCTGAGCGTTACTTGGGCTGCCTGTGGTCCCGTTCCCTGTGAGATGGTTGATCCGTGGCGGGTGGGTCGGTTGGTGAGCGGATCGCGGCGTACCGCCGTCGACGCGGCCTGAGCCAGACAGCCCTGGCGGGACTGGTCGGACGATCCGAATCGTGGTTATCGCAGGTAGAGCGCGGGATCCGGCCCGTTGACCGGCTCTCGGTACTGCTCGACCTGGCCAAGGTTCTCCACGTGGATGTGGAGTCGCTGGCGGGATCACCCTGGCAGTACGCGCCGAACGGCAACTCCTCCCCAGACGGCCTGGGCGAGGTGCGGCGCTTCCTCTCCCGCTACGACAACCTTCTGGGCATCGCCCCGCTGGAGCCGATAGCGCCTCCGAGCCTGAACGCATCCGTGACTGCCGCGCATGAGGCGTACCAGGCCGCACGGTACGAGGACGTGATTGCCGGGCTACCGAGCCTGCTGTCCGACGCCGATGTGCTGCACCGGACGGCTGTGGGTGACGAACGGCGCGATGCTCTGCTCGGCTACTCGTCGGCGTATGCCGTGGCAGCGAAGCTGTTGACGAAGGTCGGTGCTGGCGACCTGAGCCTCTTGGCAGCGGACCGGTGCGCGTCGGCCGCCGTTGAGGCCGACTCGATGACGGCGCGAGGAATGGCGGCCTACCAGGTGGTCTGCGCTCTGCTGCGCAGCGAGCGACCCGAGGACGCGGAGCCGCTAGCGGTCCGAATGGCGGAAGA
>NZ_QHHV01000132.1:0-64247 GCF_003947245.1 Actinoplanes sp. ATCC 53533
GGGGCCGCGCGGTCGGTGGTGTCGCCGAGTCCGAGCTGGCCGGCGTCGTTGGCGCCCCAGCACCACAGCGATCCGTCCACGCGCGTGGCGCACGTGTGTGCCACCCCGGCGGCGACGGAGGCCCAGGTGGTCGCGGCACCCACCGGCACGGGTACGTCCCGGACGGCCAGGTCACCGAGTCCGAGCTGCCCGGCGCTGTTGGCACCCCAGCACCACAGGGTGCCGTCGGAGCGTACGGCGCAGGTGTGCCGGCTCCCGGCAGCGACCGCGGTCCAACCGGCGCCGGTCAGCTGCACCGGCCCGGCGTTGCGAGCGACGGTGTCGCCCAGTCCGAGCTGGCCGTCACCGTTGGCACCCCAGCACCACAGCGAGCCGTCGGTGCGCATGGCACAGGCGTATCCGTTGCCCGCGGTGGGCCGGATCCAGCCGGAGGCCGTGCCGACCCGGGTGGGCGTGCCACCCCAGCTGTACAGATCGCCCGAGCGGAAGCCGGGCGCGGCCCCGAACGTCGACGCGGTGCTGGTGGTGGCCGTGAAAGCGGCATCGACCCGCCCGAGGCCGAGGAAGGCCGCCAGGGCCGCCACGGTCACGGCCGTCGCCATTAGCACGCGTCTCACGCCGCTCCTTCTGTGCTGAGCTGTTCCTGTTCTCTCGTCGGCTGCCGGCAACCGAAGGTGAGAGTTTGCTAGCGGGGCCGCCGTGCCGGGCGGAGGGCGAGGGCGAAGGCGCCGAGGACGGCAGCGCTCTGCCCCGCGAACGGCAGCGGGTTGCCGTCGCGCAGCTCCAGCGCGGCCCGGGCGATCCCGGGGATCAGCAGCCGGCCGATGCCTTGGACGTCGGCGGGTGCCGTATGGAACGTGTCGTCGCTGCCGTTGGCGTCGCCCCGGGTGATCAACAAGCCGTTCTCGTCGATCCCCGCGACGCGGTGGATGCGGGTCTGCCCGGGGTGCCGCGGGTCGGGGACGATCACCACCTGACCGACGTCCGGCTGCCAGTCCCGCGGCGGCGCCGAGGTGACGGCCACGTCGCCGCGGTGCAGCGCGGGGCTCATCGAACCACTCGTCACCACCGTGGGCGTCCAGCCCCAGATCGCCGGGAACGCGCTCCAGACCATGAGCGTGCCCACGCCGGCCAAGGCGGCGACCGCGGCCAGCCGCAGCACGACCGCGGCCAGCCGCAGCCCCACGGCGAACCTGCCGGTCACGGTCAGCTCTCCGCTTCCCAGGTGAAGGTGGCCGCGGCCGAGGCGCCCTGCGCACTGTCCGGCGTCGCGGCGTTCACCGTGTACGAGATGTGGTACGTCTCCGCGTGCGCGGGCCCGGCGGGGGCGAACGAACCGGCGCCGGAGGCGAAGTCGGTGCTGCTGCTCCCGAACGCGGCGAGCGTGCCGGTGAACGCCGTACCGGACGGGGTGAAGCCGGCGCAGCTGCCGGAACCGCCGCCGCTGCCCTCCTCGATCACCAGATCCACGTAGGGGGCCAGGGCGCCGGAGACGGCGCTGCTGTACATCTTGACCGAGGCGGACAGGCTGCCACTGTAGGTGACGGTGATGCACTTCTCGCCGGTGGAGCCGGGCCGCAGGTTGGTCGCGGTGAACATCGCCGTGCCGCTGTCGTCGTCGCTCAGCGCGACCGTGCCGGCGTCCCAGCCGTTGGCGCTGTTGCCGGTCTGGGCAGTGAACGCGGCGCTCGAGGCCTGCCACATGACACCGGAGCTGACCGCGATCCCACCGGCCACGGTGAGACCCACCGCTACCATCTTCATACCGCCAAGCTGCATTAACGTTTCCTCTCACCGGCGCCGGAACTTCGGCGTTGCCCTCGCCGTAGCAGTTCGGCGGCGTTGCTCAGGACAGGCTCAAGCCGTCGTCAGATTCGTGGCAAGCCCGCCGGGGCGGTGGAGCATAGTGGTCCCTTGTGACAGAGACACCAGCGCCGAGTTGCCCCACCCACACCCGGCTCTACGATGCCGGTGCCGTGATCGCCGAGGGCTTCGACCCGGCCGAGATCTCCGAGAGGTTGCGGTCCCATCCCGGCGCGGTGCTCTGGCTGGACCTCTTCGATCCCGACGAGGCCGATCTCAAGGCCGTCGCCGCCGAGTTCCGGCTGCATCCGCTCGCCGTCGAGGACGCCGTCCACGACCATCAGCGGCCCAAGGTCGACCACTATCCCGGGCACCTGTTCATGAACGTCTACGACGTGCGGGTCGACATCGACGCGCCCGGGCCGCGGATGCACAAGACCGAGATCAGCGCGTTCATCACCGAGCGGGCGCTGATCACCGTCCGCAAGTCGGAGAGCGACAACAGCGGGCTCATCCGGCGCTGGGACGCCGACGCCGGGATCGCGCCGGCCGGCGGTGTCGGCTTTCTCGTCTACGGCCTGCTCGACCTCATCGTGGACGGCCAGTTCACCGCGGCCCGTCGGCTCGACGAGGCGATGGACAAGACCGAGGACAAGCTGCTCGAGGAGGGCGGCGCGCCCCGCAGCGTACGAATGTACGGCTTCGCCCTGCGCAAGACCCTGGCCGCGCTGCGCCGGCCGGTCGAGCCGATGGCCGGGCTCATCGCCGACGTCATGCGCGCCGACCTCAACCTGGTCGACGAGCACCTCGCGCCGTACTACCGCGACATAGACGACCACGCCCAGCGCGCCACCGACACCATCGATCACGCCCGCGAGCGGATCAACGGGCTGATCGACGCCGACCTCAACGAGCAGAGCAACGCCCTCAACGACGTGACCCGCAAGCTCGCCGCGTGGGCCGCGATCATCGCCGTGCCCACGGCGCTGACCGGCTTCTATGGACAGAACGTGCCGTACTGGGGCTACGAGCGGTACTGGGGCTTCGTGACCAGCCTGGTCCTGATCGTGTTCTCCGCGGCGGGCCTCTATGTCTATTTCAAGCGACGCGGCTGGTTGTGACATCGCGTAGCCTGCCCAGGGATCGTTGTCGGGGGAGCGCTGATGCCATGGTTCGCTGGAGCCATGGAAAGACTGACGCATCAGGCCCGGCTGGAGTGGGACGGCTCGACGGGGGAGGGCTACCGGGTCTACTCGCGGGCGCATTCCGCGAGCGCGCCGCCGGCCGAGGCGGCGCTGCGGCTCAGCGCCGACCCGCACTTCCGGGGCGACGCCGCGCTGTTGAACCCGGAGCAGCTCGTGGTGTTGGCGGCCAGCTCGTGCCAGCTGCTGTCGTTCCTGTCGCTGGCCGCGCGCCGGCACCTGGACGTGGTTCGCTACACCGACGACGCGACCGGGCACCTCAGCGAGGACCTGCGCCGGGCCCGGATCGAGCTGATCGAG
This sequence comes from Actinoplanes sp. ATCC 53533, assembly GCF_003947245.1. NCBI lineage: Bacteria > Bacillati > Actinomycetota > Actinomycetes > Micromonosporales > Micromonosporaceae > Actinoplanes > Actinoplanes sp. ATCC 53533. The sequence goes on from NZ_QHHV01000132.1 coordinate 3,306, forward strand.
CTGGCCCCGGTCATCGAGGTCGCGCCGGGCACCGACGAGGCCCTCGTGCTCGCCCTGGTCGAGCAGGCCCACCAGGAGTGCTATATAGCGAACTCGCTGACCTCGACGGTGACGATCTCCGCGACGGTCAGCCGCCCGGGACCAGCGTGACCGTGCCGTTCTCGTGGTCGACCGTGAAGAGCGTGCCGGGCGGATAGATGTGCACGACCCGGCGGCAGGCCACAGCGAGTCCGTTCATCCCTGCACGCTAGCGAAAGATCCGCCCGTCCGAGGTACCCGCCCGCGTGCCCCGCAGGTCGCCCCCTGGTGCCGGAGACGTACCGCTTAGGGTGGTGCCCGTGCGTGACATCGCGGTTTTCACCGGGAGTGCCCACCCGGAGCTGGCAGCCGAGATCTGTGATCACCTGGGCGTGCCGCTGCTACCTACCAAGTCCTCCCGGTTCGCCAACGACTGCATCGAGGTGCAACTGCAGGGCAACTGCCGCGAACGGGACGTCTTCCTGATCCAGCCCCTCGTACCGCCCGTCCAGGAGAACCTGGTCGAGCTGCTCTTCATGCTCGACGCGGCCCGCGGGGCCTCCGCCGGGCGGATCACCGTGGTGCTGCCGCACTACGCGTACGCGCGCAGCGACAAGAAGGACGCGCCGCGCATCTCGATCGGCGGCCGGCTCGTCGCGGACCTGCTGCAGACGGCGGGCGCGCACCGCATCCTCGCCATGACCCTGCACTCCCCGCAGGTGCACGGCTTCTTCAGCGTCCCGGTCGACCACCTGCACGCCCTGCGTGAGCTGGCGCATCACTTCCGCGGCTACGACCTGAGCAACACCGTCGTGGTCTCGCCGGACCTCGGCAACGCCAAGGAGGCCGCGGCCTTCGCCCGGCTGCTCGGCATCGAGGTCGCGGCCGGCGCCAAGCAGCGCTTCGCGGACGACAAGGTGGTGATCAGCTCGGTGATCGGCGAGGTGGCCGACCGCGACGTGATCGTCCTGGACGACGAGATCGCCAAGGGCAGCACCGTCTTCGAGCTGCTGGCCCGGCTGCGCGAGCGCAACGTCCGCAGCGTCCGGGTGGCCTGCACGCACGGGCTCTTCGCCCAGGACGCGGTGGCCCGGCTGTCGGCCGAGAAGGACATCGAGGAGATCGTCTGCACCAACACGGTGCCGATCCCGAAGGACCACCACACCGACAAGCTGACGGTGCTCTCGGTGGCTCCCGCGCTCGCCGAGGCGATGCGCCGCATCCACAACGGTGAGTCGGTCAGCGCGCTGTTCGCCTGACCGGCCCGCCGCGCGGCAGGCGGCGGGACAAAGATCCGCTCGGCCGAGGCAGTGGCCGAGCGGATCGTCGTGGCCGGGCGCCGGTCAGCTCTTGGGTTGCGGAACCGGCTGCGGTCCGCAGAGCGAACGGATCGCGCCCAGCAGGGTCGAGCGGGTGAACGGCTTCTCGACCAGCATGCTGTTCGAGTCCAGGTGCAGTTGCGGGCCCAGCGACGCCGCGGTGTAGCCGGACATGTAGAGCACCGGCAGGTCCGGGTGGTGGGTGCGCAGGGCCGCGGCCAGCTCCGGTCCGGTCATCGCCGGCATCACCACGTCGGTGATCAGCAGATCCGGGTGTGCGCCGGCGGCGACCTGGGTGACCGCCGTCAGCGCGTCCGTGGCCACGGTGATCTCGTAGCCGGCCGGGGCGATCAGCCGCTGCACGAGCTGCGCCACCTCGGGCTGGTCCTCGACGATGAGGACCCGGCCGATCACCGACGGGGTGTGCTGCCGGTCCACCGACGGGCCGGTGCGCTCCTCGGCCGCGGGCAGGTAGAGGTGCACGGTCGTGCCCATCCGCGGCTGCGACTCCAGCGAGATGTGCCCGCCGATGCCCTGCACGATGCCCGCGGCGGTGGCCAGCCCCAGCCCGGCCGCGGTGGGCCGGGTGGTGAAGAACGGCTCCAGCGCCCGCCGACGGGTCTCGTCGCTCATGCCGGTGCCGGTGTCCTGGATGACCATGTGCACCAGCCGGCCGGTCGGCGCGCCCTCGGCGAGCTGGCCCGGCTCGATCATCTCGTTGGTCGCCGCCACCCGCAGCATGCCGCCGTGCAGCATCGCGTCCCGGGCGTTGGCCGCCAGGTTGACCAGCGCCTGCTCCAGCGGCCCGCGCTCGGCCCGGACCGGCCAGACGTCCGGCCCGAACGCCAGGTCGAGCCCGATGCGCTCACCCAGGGTCCGGCTGAACAGGCTCTGCACGTCGGTGAGCAGGTCGGGGATCGGGATGACCTCCGGCCGGTTCCCCTCGGTGCGGCCGAACGCCAGCAACTGGTGCGTCAGCGTCCGCCCGGTGCTGACCGCGTCCATGATGTCCTTGGCCATCTGGTGCTGCGGTGAGCCCTCGGCGGTCGTCGTCGCGATCATGTCGGCGGAGCCCTGCACGACGGTCATCAGGTTGTTGAAGTCGTGCGAGATGCCACCGATCAGCTGACCCATGCTGTCCAGCCGGCGCAGGTGGTCGAGCTGGCGCTTCAGGCCGCGGGCGTCGATGTGGTCGGTGGTGTCGGTGATCATGCAGAGCACCCGGCCGTGCTGGCCGTGCTCGTCCTCCAGCGGCATCATGCTCATCCGCACGCTGCGCTGCGAGCCGTCGGCGCGCATCAGCCGGGCGCCGCCGACCGTGGAACGCCCGGCCCGGCACTCGATCAGCCGCCGCATCAGCTCGGCCTGGCCGCGCTCGTCCAGGAAGCCGCGCAGCGACACCCCGACGAGCTGGGCCCGGGGCAGGCCGAGCACCACACCGATCGGCTCGTTGGCGTACGTGGCCACGCCCTCGGAGTCGAGCTGGAGCACGCCCTCGGGGATGGTCTCCAGCACCCGGCGGTAGCGCTCCTCGCTGGCCCGCAGCCGCTCCATGGCCCGGGCCGACGACAGCGCCAGCGAGAGCTCGCCGGCGATGTCGCGGGCCAGCTCGACCTCGGTCTCGGTGTAGAGCGAGCCGGGTTCCGCGCGGATCAGCACCAGATAGCCGGCGTACGTGTTGTCCACGATCACCGGACACAGCACGGCGGAGTGCACCTGCGGCCGGTCGCCGCCCGGGTCGAGATATGCCTGGTGCCGCGGCCGGGGCAGCTCGCTGAGCGGTTCGCCGCCGTCGCCGGCCAGCACCACGGGCCGCCGGCTCGCGGCCAGCCCGGTGGAGAAGTCGTCGTCGGGCAGTTCGCCGTCCCGGTCGAGCAGCTGCGCGTACGGGCGGGTGAGCTCGTCGTCGGGGTGGTGGAACGTGATCGTGCCGTACCGGCCGTCTTCGCGCAGCAGTTGGATCCCGGCGGCGTCGCCGAGCATGTCCGCGGCCGCCTGAGCGGCGGTCGCGCGCACAGTTGACGCGTCCTGGGACGCGCGACTGAGCGCCAGGGCCAAATCGGCCAGCGCATATCGGAGGGGATAAGCCATGACACCCATGCCGTTCACTATCTGCAATAGCGCGTGGCGTCGTGGGCGTTTCCCGCCAATGCAACCGTCCGGCCGAGGTTGATCCCTGGAGTCACACCCGTCCGGCGCGTCTCACCGGGTGGCGAACCAGCGGTCGGCGAGGGCCGCGAAGGTCGGTTCGGCCGGGGCCGGCAGCCGGGACAGGTACGCGGCCAGGTTGCTGTAGTAATGCAGCAACGTCCAGGCCATCAACCGCCGCCGCAGCTCCGCGTCCGGCTTGATCCCGTACGCCCGCAGCAGCCGGCCGTAGAACCGGGCGTCGCCGTCGGCGAGGAAGACCGCGGGGCCGACGAAGTCGTACTCGGGTGCGCCGCGCATGGCCGGTTCGAAGTCGATCAGCCCGGTCAGCCGGCCGTCGGCGACCAGCAGGTGCTCGTTCATGATCTCGGTGTGCAGCAGCACGGGCCGCTCGCCGCCGAGCGGGATCCCGGCCAGGAAGCCGGGGATCTGCCCGACCCATTCCGGGTCGAGCCCGAGGGCCCGGTGCCGTCCGGCGCACCCGGCGACCTGGCCGGCCACGAACTCCGGCCACCGCTCGGGCCACCAGTCGTCGATCGCCGGGATCGGCACGGCGTGCAGGGCGGCGACCGCCTCGCCGAGCTGGTCGGCGATGCTGTCGCGCTCGGCGGTGCCCAGCGAGGGCCAGCAGGTGGCCAGCGGCACGCCGGGCATCCGGTCCATCAGCACGTAGCCCCACCGCTCGAACGTGCCGGCGGCGTGCACGCCCGGTGTGGGCACGGGCAGCCGGCCCTGGACGGCGGCCAGCACGCCCGCCTCGACCGGCATCTCCTCGACGTGCACGGGCGGGAAGAGCTTCAGGACGAGGTCGCCGATCGCGTACACCGGCAGCGAGCCGCCGGGGTAGCGGGAGGGCACGCCGGTCACGCCGAGTGAGGCGCAGAGCGCGCCCACGCCGGGGCCGAGGGCGCCCTCGTCGCGGGCGATGGCGTCGAAATCCTCCTCATCGTCCGCGTCGGGCCAGGCCGTCGCGATGTTTTCCCTGCTCAAGCGCTATCAACCCCCAGGAACGACGGCGCCCGGCGGGGGTGACGGGCGGTGCCGCACAACTACCTTAAATGCGAACTCCGACGCTCGCACTTGCGTTTTGATCCGGACAAAAAGCATCATTCCGCCGGCACCTTTGCGGTTGATTCGCGGGATGGCCATCGCGGATGGCCTCGCGGGATGGCCACCGCGAGATGGCAGAGCTTCGCAGCGGCGGAAGGACACGACCACAGGTGGATCAGGATCCCACGGGCAGCGGCGTACGCCAGGATTCCGACGGCGCGTCGACCCTCGATCTGAGCGGGCGGTGTGTCGGCAGTTCGTACCTCCTCGTGCGCCCCATCGGGCAGGGCGCGACGGGCACGGTCTGGCGTGGGGTCGACCGGTCCTCGGGCGAGTCGGTCGCGGTCAAGCTGCTGCACGAGAGCCTGCTCCGGCAGCCCAAACTGGTCACCCGCTTCGTGCAGGAGCGCACGATCCTGCTGATGCTGCGGCACCGCAACGTGGTGCGGGTCCGGGACCTGTTCAGCGTCGGCGAGTCGCTGGGCCTGGTGATGGACCTGGTGCCGGGCGGCAGCCTGCGCGACTACCTGCGGAAGCACCACACCCTCGGGCCGGGCGCGGCGGCCCGGCTCGCCGCTCAGGTCGCCGCGGCCCTGTCCGAGGCGCACGACCTAGGCATCGTCCACCGCGACCTCAAACCCGACAACATCCTGCTGCACCGTACGGACGGAGAGCTCGACCCCCGGCTCACCGACTTCGGCATCGCCCGGGTGCTGACCACCCCCAGCCTCACCACGACCAACGCCGTCGTCGGGACCCCGCACTACATGGCGCCGGAGTCGTTCCACAGCTCCACGGTGAGCTCGGCGGCCGACATGTACGCGCTGGGCGTGCTGCTCTACGAGATGGTGTGCGGGCGGCCACCGTACGACAGCGACACCGTCCACGACCTGATGCGCCTGCACCTGGCGGGCGGGCCCGAGCGGCTGCCGGGCATCCCGGACGAGCTGTGGGGCATCATCACCGGCTGCCTGGAGCAGAAGCCGCGGCTGCGCCCGACCGCCGGCGAGCTGATCGCCGACCTCAGCGCCGTGGCCCGGTCGTCGGCCGGCGCACCCGCGCTGCCCCAACCCGCCGCCGCGCCGCCCCAACCCGCCGCCGAGCCCGCCGAACCGGCCGAGCCCGCCGAGCCCGCCGAGCCCGCCGAGCCCGCTAAGCCTGCTGCCGGGTCCGTTGCCGAGCCGGCCAAGCCTGCTGCCGAGCCTGCTGCCGCCAAGCCTGCTGCCGAGGCCGCTAAGCCTGCTGCCGGTGCCGGTGCCGGTGCCGGTGCCGGTGCCGGTGCCGAGCCGGCCGAGCCTGCTGCCGAGCCTGCTGCCGCCAAGCCTGCTGCCGAGGCCGCTAAGCCCGCCGTCGAGGGCGGTGCCGGGGCCGCCAAGCCCGCGCATCCCTCGCTGGTGGGTTTCAAGCTGCCCGTACCGCGGCGCCGTAACCAGCCGACGACCTGGCGCTGGGGCAAGCCCTGGGCCAGCATCGCGGTGATCTCGGCCGCGATGCTGGCCTCCGGCGTGGCCACCACCGCCTGGCACCTCGCCCGGACGGCCGGCGGGCAGTCGCGCACCACGACGGCGCAGCCGTTGCCCCCGGCGGCCCGGCCCGCGACGTCGGCGGCCGCGTCCCGCTCGGCGCCGGCAGCGCGGACCACTGCGCCCCGCAAGCCCGCCGCCGAGCAACGGCGCCCCGCGGCCGGACCGGCGGCGGCGGCCCAGGCCCTGGCTCCGGCACGGCCGGCGGCCACCCGCAAGAGCAGCACCCGGCCCCGGGTCCAGGAGGCCCGGCCGTACGGTCCGGAGGACTGCAAGGAGGGTTTCGGGCTGGCCGGTTTCACCCCGCTGATGGTCACCCCCTGCCACGCGCTGGGCAGCCGGGTCCGGATCCGGGCCTCGCTGACCGCGCCCACCCCCGGCGAGGGCCGGATCGCGGTCGCCCTGCGGGACGCCGGCACCGGGCGTACGGTCGGCGACCCGAAGGTCTGCACCGGCCTGACCTTCACCAAGGCCGCACCGACCCGGACCTGCGGACCGGTGACCGTCGGCCCGGCCAGGGGCCGCCGCTACCAGGTGATCATGTCGTGGACCTTCGGGCAGCGCGGCGAGGTGAAAGTCGCCAGAGGCAATGCTTTCGACTGGTGAGCGGTAAGGTCCGGGCACTATGCGAAGATCGCTCGCGATCGGCCTCGTTCTCGGCGCTGTGGCGGCCGGGCTCGGCGTGGTGCCGGCGGGGTCCGCCGAGGCCGCGGCGGTGCCGGCGCACCACCCGACGAGGCTGGCGCACGTCTCCGACGCCCGCCAGCTGATCGTCGTGACCGGCGTCTCGCGCACCTCGTCGTACGCGACGGCGTACACGTATCAGCTCGGTGCGAACGGCAGGACCTGGCGGGCGAAGTTCCCCCCGATGCGGGCCCGCAACGGATACGCCGGCTGGGCCTGGGCCGGCAAGCGGATCCAGGACACCGGCACCACGCCGATGGGCACCTTCCGGATCACGGCGACCTTCGGGCTGAAGGCCGACCCCGGCACGAGGATGAAGTACAAACGCGCCGACTCCAACGATTACTGGGTCGGCGACAACCGGGATCCGAAGACGTACAACATGTTCCAGCCCTCGGCGTCGAGCCGGCGGACGTGGCGCAAGGGCGAGGCGGAACGGCTGGCGGCGTACCCGAAGCAGTACGAATACGCGGCGGTCATCAACTTCAACCGCCCGGCCGCCGCCACGGTCAAGTGGAACGCCGCCCGCCGTCAGTACGTCACCAGCAAGCCGGCCGACACCAGGCGCGGCTCGGCCATCTTCCTGCACATCAACGGCAGGGGATCGACGGCCGGCTGCGTCTCGCTGCGCCGCGCCGACCTGCTCAAGGTGCTCAAGTGGCTCGACCCGGCGAAGCGGCCGCGCATCGTGATGGCCACCGCGGCGGACATCGGCCGGGCATGAAATAAGGTCGCCCCTGTTCGCGTTACGGCCTACTGTGATCGTCATGTTCGCCGCGCCCGGTTTGCAGCTGCCCGCAGGGTTCACCCTGCCGGTGGCTCCCGCGTGCGATACGCGAATTTGACCCTTCCCCAAGCCGCAGCAGAACCCGGGGAAGGGTAGCTGCGCGGTTCTGGCGCGCGTCCCTGGGCAAGGCTCGCGTTCCCCTTTTCCGACCCGACCGTTTCTCGCATCCAGTGAGGACAAGTACAACCATGGCCAAGAGCCAGTTCGTCCGGACCAAGCCGCACCTGAACATCGGCACGATGGGTCACGTCGACCACGGCAAGACGACCCTGACCGCCGCCATCACGAAGGTCCTCGCCGACCGCGACCCGGCCGCCAACCGGTTCGTCGCCTTCGAGGGCATCGACAAGGCGCCGGAGGAGGCGCTGCGCGGCATCACCATCAACATCTCCCACGTCGAGTACGAGACCGCGAACCGGCACTACGCCCACGTCGACATGCCGGGGCACGCCGACTACGTGAAGAACATGATCACGGGGGCGGCGCAGGTGGACGGCGCGATCCTCGTCGTCTCGGCGCAGGACGGTGCCATGCCGCAGACCCGGGAGCACGTGCTGCTCGCCCAGCGGGTCGGCGTGCCGTACCTGGTCGTGGCGCTCAACAAGAGCGACGCGGTCGCCGACGAGGAACTGCTCGACCTGGTCGAGCTGGAGGTGCGGGAGCTGCTCGGCGAGTACGGTTTCCCCGGCGACGAGGTGCCGGTGGTGCGCGTCAGCGCGCTCAAGGCCCTCGAGGGCGACCCGCGGTGGACGCAGTCCATCGTGGAGCTGCTCGACGCCGTGGACGCCTACGTGCCCGTGCCCGAGCGCGAGCTGGGGGAGCCGTTCCTGATGCCGATCGAGAACGTGCTCACCATCAGCGGCCGCGGCACCGTGGTCACCGGCAAGATCGAGCGCGGCACGCTGCGCGTCGGCGAGCAGGTCGAGGTCGTCGGCCTGGGCGAGACGATCAGCACGGTCGCGACCGGGCTGGAGACGTTCGGCAAGTCCCTGCCGACCGCCGAGGCCGGTGACAACGCGGCGATCCTGCTCCGCGGGATCAAGCGCGACCAGGTGCAGCGCGGCCAGGTCGTGGCGCTGCCGGGCAGCGTCACCCCGCACAAGAGCTTCAAGGCGACCATGTACGCCCTGACGAAGGAGGAGGGTGGCCGGCACACGCCGTTCGTGGCGAACTACCGCCCGCAGTTCTTCTTCCGCACCACGGACGTGTCCGGCGCGATCGACCTCGGCGACCTGCCGATGGTCATGCCGGGCGACACGGTCGACCTGACGGTGCACCTGGGCAAGGAGGTGGCGATGGACGTCGGTCTCGGCTTCGCCGTACGCGAGGGCGGCCACACCGTCGCCGCCGGCACGGTCAAGGAGCTGCTCGACTAGCTGACAGCGGGATCCCGGGGCGGGCGAGTCATCGCCCGCCCCGGTCTCGTCATTCCTGGCCGGGTTCCCGCTTGCGCAGCTCGTCCTCGCGGCGGCGCAGGTCTGCTTCCCACTGGTTCAGCATGCTCTGGTCTTCGCCCAGCTTCTTCAGGAACTCCGGATCGTCGTCCGGTGCGGGCGGGCCACTGCGCCGCGGCCGCTCGTTCTCGGGAAAGCCGCTGCCCGGCCGCCAGGTGGTGCCGTTGCTGAGCCGGACCGCCCGGGCCGGTCGCCCGGCGATGAACCAGGCGATCGCGCCGATCGGCGAGAACAGCAGAATGATGAAGACCCAGGCGATCCGCGGCAGGGCCCGGATCTGGAACTCCTCGGTCGAAAGACAGTCGATCAGCGCGATGACGAGCAGTGCCAGGTCGATCAGCACGAACAATGAATAGAGCCGGATCATGGCGAGAGATCCTCGCAGAGGGAAGACCGCCGGGTGACCCCGTTGGCACGCGATCACCCGATGGTCGCGCAAAACGGTCCGTACCGGTGGCCGGCTTCCACTCGTGGCTCAGCCAGCCTTCAGCGTGCGCTCAGCTAACCGGATTAGCGTCGGTGGCATGGATGAGCAACGGGCCCGGAGGGTCGTCGAGACACTGCGCGGACGCAACGTCTTCGCCCACGTGAAGCTGCCGTACGCCGGCATCACCCAGTACGGCATCCGGGTCGTCCTGCCGGACGGGCGCGAGGCCATCTGGGACAACGACGGCACGGCCGGGCTCGAGGCCCAGGTGATGCGCAACGGGATCCTGGTCGGCTTCGTCTCCTCGATCCCCGGCTCGGAGAATTTCGGCGACGAGCAGATCATCGAGGCGATCGCGGCCGCCGACTACGACCAGCCCATCGGCCGGTCCCGGCCCACGGCGCCGACGCGTGGCCCGGTCCGGAGCGACCGGATCGCCACGGCACCGCGCCCCCGGGGCCTGGCCGAGCGCCTGCGCCGGACCTTCGGCACTGACTGAGGTCGCGCTACGGTGCGGGGGCCGCGTCGTCCTCGGCGGGCGTGCCCACCGGCGGCAGCGCGAACTGCAGGCTGACCGCGCCGCGCAGGTCCAGCCAGGCCCGCTCCGGCCCGCGGACCAGCCGCAGCACCACGTCGTCGCAGGACGGGCAGCGGGCCACCAGGCCCGGAGCCGGGCCCCAGACCCGCAGCCGGGCGACGACATTCGGTTCGCCGCATCCGCCGCAGGTGGCCACCGCCGTGGTCACGTCGACCGCGAAGACCTCCCGCAGGTCCCCGGCCATCGCGTTGCCGTCCAACTCGTGTCCGGTCATGCGGTCCCTCCGAATCGTTCCGTACGGATCTTCTTCGGGTCGTGCCCCAGCGCGACGAGGATGTCCGCCGACGCCTCGACGAACGAGGTCGGTCCGCAGACGAACACGTCCGGCGTGAAGTCGGGTGGCCAGCCGTAGGTGTTCAGGGTCGCCACGGTGAGCCGTCCCGGCGGATCGGGCCAGCCGTCGGGGGTCTTGCGGGTGTAGACGAACCGTACGTCCAGCCCCGGGTCGTCGCGGACCCGGCGCGCCAGCTCGCCGGCGTACAGGGTGTCCCGCGGGGTGCGCACCGAGTAGATCAGCCGGAACGGCTGCCGGCCGCGGACGTCGCCGCGGGCCCGGATCATCGCCATCAGCGGAACGATGCCCGAGCCGCCCGCCACGAGCAGCACCGGTGGGGGCTCGCCGCGCCACACGAACCAGCCGCCGACCGGCCCGCGCAGCTCCAAGGGCTGCCCCACCTCCAGGTCGTCGGCCAGATACGACGACACCTCGCCGTCCTCGACGCGCTGCACGGTCAGCTCGACCGGACCGCCGGCCCGCCAGGCCGAGGCGATCGAGTAGCTGCGCTGGGCCGAATAGCCGTCCGGGGCGGTCAGCCGCACGTCGACGTGCTGGCCGGGCAGGTGTCCCGGCCAGTCCGGCACCCGCAACACCAGGGTGCGGGCGGACGGCGACTCCGCGCGGGCCGCTTCGACGGTGGCGACCCGCCAGCTCAATCTCCCTGGTAACGCTGTTCGCGCCATGGGTCTCCGTACATGTGATAGCCGGCCTCTTCCCAGAAGCCCGGCTCGTCCTGTTGAAGCATTTCAATGCCCTTGACCCATTTGGCGGATTTCCAGAAATACATGTGCGGAACCACCAGCCGCGCCGGGCCGCCGTGCTCCGGCGCGAGCGGCTCACCGTCGAACTGGTACGCCACCCAGGCCTTGCCGTCGAGCAGATCCTCCAGCGGCACGTTCGTGGTGTAGCCGCCGTAGCCGTGCACCATCGTGTAGTCCGCGCTGGTCTCGATGTCCTCGAAGAAGGTGTCGAGGGCGACCCCGCGCCAGGTGGTGCCCAGCTTGGACCACTTGGTGACGCAGTGGATGTCGACAGTGACGTCCTCGGCCGGCAGGGCCTGGAACTCCTGCCAGGACCAGCTGTGCTTGCCGCCGGTCTCGTCCGTGACGGTGAACTGCCAGCGGTCGAGCGGGATCCGCGGCGTCGGGCCCGCGGAGAGCACCGGGAAGTCGTGCGTGAGGTACTGCCCGGGCGGCAGATCGGGCCGCGAGGAACGGCGCCGCCCACCGAACCCGGGGGAGATGATGCTCATGCACTGCAGTAAACCCGATGATCATGAACGGCGATAGGCCTCCCCGGTAGGCTGCGAGGTGAGCGGGAGACTGTCGAAGGGGGGTCGGGTGCGTGAGTGCTGAACCAGTAGCCGAGTGGCCGCGGCCGCCGGTGGAGGGGTACATCGCTGATGACCTTGATGGAATTGTCGACCTTCCGCCGCATACGGAGCTCATTGACGGCGCTCTGGTAACCGTGAGTCCGCAGAAGCTGTTCCACATGAAGGCGCTTCGCCTGTTCGAGAATGCGCTTGCCCGGCTCGCGCCGTGGGAGCTGTTCCGGGTTCGGCGGGAGATGTCGGTGGTGCTGGGCCCTCGGCAGCGGCCGGAGCCGGACGTGCTGGTGGTGCGCGCGGATGCCGACATCGGTCCGGACGCCACCTGGTATCCGGCCGACGCGGTGGTGCTGGTGGTGGAGGTGGTGTCGCCGGACTCGGAGGAGCGGGACCGTAAGCGTAAGCCGCAGCTCTACGCCGAGGCCGGCATACAGTATTTCTGGCGCATCGAGAGCTTGTCAGGAAAAATCGCTCTCTACGCCTACGAGCTCGACCCGGCTACCCGGCAGTATGCCCTGAACGGCATCTTCCACGATCGGGTGAGTCTCACCTTGCCGTTCGACATCGACATCGACCTCACCGAGATCGACCGGATCTGATCCAGCGTTCGATCGTCGTGAAAGGTTAGTTCCAGGCCGCGCGGACCCGGTCGATCACCTCGGTGGCCTGGGCGCGACCGGCCCGCGCCGCGGGCGCGCGCCGGGCCGGATCGAGCGGGTTGCGCCCGATCGCGGTCAGGGCGGCGTCGGTCGGGCTGACGACGGCGGTACGCACACCGGGGCCCAGCGCGGCCGCCTGAGCGCCGGGCCGGTCGGCACGCCGGACGGCGGCGGTGAGCGGGGCGACCACCACGACTCGCTCGTATCCGCGGGCTAGGTCCACGTTGGCCACCGAGCGGACCCCGCCGTCGATGTAGCGGTGACCGTTGACCGTCATTGGCGGCCAGACCAGCGGCACCGCGCAACTCGCGGCCACCGCGTCGATGAGCGACGCACCGCTGTCCCGGTCGAACACGGCGACCTCCCCGGTCCGCGCCTCGACGGCCGGGACGAGTAGCCGGGCGGCCGGCCACTCGTCGCGCCGGACCCGGGAGGCGATCGCGGTTCGCCGCTCGGACTCGGGCACGGTGTGTGCCTTGAGCGCGGCTCGGCCGAGCCGGGCGCGGCCGCGGGCCCGGCCGCCCGGCCAGAGCGCGGCCAGCACGAAGCCGAGCAGCACCCGCGACCCGATGGTGGCGTTGGTGTCGCCGGTCTGGTCGGCGAGCTCCCGCTCGTAGAGCTCATCGACGCGCACGCCGTCGGTGAGCTGGGCGGCCACCACCGAGCCCGCGGACGTGCCGACGAACAGGTCGGCGGCGGTCAGGTCGACGCCCCGCTCGGCGAGGCCGTGCAGCAGGCCGATCTCCCAGGCGACGCCCGTGACGCCACCACCACCCAGCACGAGCGCGCGTCTCTCCATGCCCATCTATTTACCACTCGGCGCGTTCTCGTTGCTGTCGGCGCGGTAGATTGCTCGTTTTCGCCCAGTATGTCCGATCGGATGAGACGATGAAGGCTCGGGGCCTGCGCCCGCGAGAACGCGGGGCCGACCCAGTCGAGACCCGCAAAGGATTTGAGCATGCGCAACGAAGTGCACGACAACAACTCGGTGGTCGCGCGCCGCATCCGTCGCCGCAAGCAAGCATTCATCGGAGTGGCCGGTCTGGCAGTGCTGGGTGCCGGCTCCTTCCTGGTGACTTCGCAGGTGGCCGACAACGCCAAGACCGAGACGAAGGACGCTGCCGCCCTGGTGCCGGTCGCGCCGGTGGACGAGACCCCATCCGAGTCGGCACCGCCTGCCGCACCGAGTGCTTCGGCCGTGCCGTCTGCTTCTGCCGCCCCGTCGCCGTCCGCCTCGGCGAAGCCTCCGGTGGTGACGCCGTCGCCTTCTCGTTCCCACAGCAAGGCTGTGGACGAACGGATCAAGGCGGCCCGGGCGGCCGCCGCGGCGGACGGTCATCCGGTGCAGCGGGCGCTGACACCCTCGAAGGCGGCGAAGACGGGGCCGGTGACCGTGAAGACGATCGGCTCGATCTACGAGGACGGCGCCACGATGCGGGTGCTCTCGGCGAAATTCGACCTCACGGGTCAGCGTGAGATGCTCTGGGCCGCAGACGACGGCGAACCGGTCGGCGACGCGCGCTGCACCCAGAACTTCCACTTCAGCAACAACAGGGTGCCGGGTGAGCGGCCGACCATGTTGCTCTGCTGGCGGACGTCCGCGAAGAAGAGTGTGGTCACGGTGGCGGTGGTCAAGGAGGGCCGGCCGGCCAAGCCGGCCAGCGCGGCAATGATCGAGAAGGTGTGGCGCACGCTCTGACCTGACCGTCGTGCGCGCGGAAGCGGCCCGGAGCCAGTCTGGCTCCGGGCCGCCTTCGCGTGGGTCTCCTTGTTGCGCCGGTCGCGTCAGCCGCGACGTGGCGGGTGGTTCATCGGATCAGTAGGGCGCGACCGTGAACGTCGAACCGCTGGTGACCGCGGTGGCGTCGATTGTCTCCGCGCTGGGGGGACCGGTGTCGAGGCCGGTCTTGATGACTTGCAGGGTGTATGCGCCGGTGGGCACGTCGGCGCTGGTGTCGATGGTCGCGTCCGCAGCGTTCGTTGAGTAAACGCCTCCCAGTTGGAGCTTGCAGAGGAGTTCCGTGTCGCTGAGCACCAGTACGTCAGTGCAGACAGTGATGGGGCGGCCCAGGTTGGCGGGGACCGGGTCATAGCCGGTGCTCTTGTTGACCAGCACGATGTGTGGGGTCGCAGCGGCGGGGCTGGTGCCGGCGGCCGTGTCAGCGGAGAAGTCCATGGCCGCGAAGCCGACGCCGAAGATGTCGAGGTCCGGAGTGCTGCCCTCAGTGGCGGTGTTCGGCGTTACGACAATGCCGTTGCTCAGTGTGAAGTTGTTGGGGGCAGCGGTGTTGGTGGGGTCGTTGTCCGGGTCGTTGCTGCTGACGGTGCCGCCCTGGCTGACGATGACCAACTGGATGCCCGTGCCGGCAGCCCGCGGCGGCGCGGTGCCGGTGAGCAGCGTACCGCCGGTGTTCACCGTGACGCCGGTGAGAGGAACGTTGCCCAGCGTCGCCGTGCTGCCCGAGGTGAAGCCTGTTCCGGTGACGCTGATCTGGTAGCCACCCAGCGCCGGACCGGCAACCGGCGCGATGTTCGTGATGGTCGGCTTGGTCGCGATGGTGTAGGGCGCGCTTGCCAGCAACGTGCTGCCAACCGTGATGTCATCGTCGTACGCGCACATGTTGAACTTGAAGAACGCGTTGGTTCCCGTAAGCGCCAGCGCCACGGGGATCTTGACCGCGATCCGGTACGCGTTGATCCGGGTGACCGTGACCGCGTCCTGGACGCCCGCGGTCAGCACGTTGGACGCGCCCGCGATGGGTGCCACGGCCTTGTAGGTCAGGCTGCAGGTGGTGACGCTGGTCGTGATCGCCTGGAACTGCACGACCGGTGGGGTGGTGGCGAGGAACGGCGCGGTTCCGGTGGTCGGTGCCTGACCCGTGATTGTGTTGCCGCCCGCAGAGGGTCCCGAGGCGGCGCTCAGGACGAGTTTGGCTTCCGCATAGGCGGGCACAGCAGTGATCGCGAGGGCGGTGACGACCACCGCTCCTGCCGCGAGTCCCCTGCGGATGAACCGCGAGCGGATGGTTGAACTGGACTTGCGCATGCGAGGTCCTCCTACGGTCACGAAGACCGCGTCGGTTGGGTAGGTGGGCCCGCGCGTGAGAACCATCGTCGGGCCGTCTCGTCAGGGAGCGTAACGTGGCGTGCATGTGCAATTGCGTAGAGTGATGAAGTTCAGTGGATTTACCCTCTAAGTGCGGAATAGTGAGCGATACCGGGTCGCCGACGTCGGGTTCTGCAGGCATGCCGCATCGGTGCGGAACAAGCTGGACTGCACCCCGCCCTCGCCGCAGTCCGAGAAGTACGCCTCATACGCCAGATGCGACGCGTGCGCGGCGAACCACTCGTGCATCCACGTCACGAACGACGGGTTCTCCTTGCCCGCGTCACCCGTCGGCACCACGCCCCACTCGCCCACCGAGAACGGCTTGCCGTGTTCCCGGGCGAAGTCGTAGAGCCAGGTGAGACCCTCCGGGTCCGTCGCCGCCTTGTCGAAGGCGGCTTTCGTCGGCGACCAGGGGTAGTGGTCGTAGTTGTCGATGCCGATGATGTCCACGTAGGCGTCGCCCGGGTAGCAGTTCGTGCTCACCCCGCCGCAGGTCCCCTTGGGGGTGCCGTGCGCGTTGATCGTCCAGTCCAGCAGCACGTCCGGATTCGTGGCGCGGATGTTCGTCGCCGCGCGCCGGTAGCAGGCGATCCACGTCTCCGGCTCGTCCGCGCGCCACGGCGAGGTCTTCTCGTTGAACTCCCAGCCCAGCCGCACCACCGAGTCGCCCCGGCCGTACCGGGTCATCAGGGAGCCGAAGTTCTTCCAGTCCTGGTCGTGGTCGCCGGCCGCGCACGCCGCCAGGTCCGCGCTCGCGCCGATCGGCACCAGGCCCTGCGAGACCACCAGCATGCCGTCGAAGTCCGAGAACAGGTCGAAGGTCCAGCCCGTGCCGGCGGTCATCGTCGCCCACGAGGTCCGGTCCGTGTAGGTCTGCGCTACCCGGCAGGGCCGGCCGCGGGCGGTGCAGAACGCTTTGACATGCGCCGTGTCGAACAGCGGGTCGCCGTTGACGCCCGACATGCCGTTGGCGCCCGGCCACGCGCCGTCCGTGCGGGGCAGGGCGATCAACGTGCGCGCCGACCGGATGGCGGCAGACTCGGAAACGGAAGGGGCGGCCGCGACCGAAACCGAGGCGGCGGGGGATGGGGCCGGGGATGGGGCGTCGTCGTCCGTCGCCAGGCCCACGGTCGTGGCCGCGAGCGCGATCGACGCGGCCCCGGCCCCCAGCCACAGCCGCCGGCGGGGCGGTCGTTCGTCGGCCATCGGCGGGACCTCCGGGGCGGTTAGGACGCTTTGCCCTACTCTGCCAGCTTCGCCGGGCGGCCGTGGGTGAGTCGGTCAAGTCCTCGGTAAGCGAGGATTGCCTTACCTAAAGAATGGCTATCCTCATTTAATGAATCCGTTGAAATACCTTTGTTCCACGCCGCGCGGAATCATGGTCAATGGTTTATGGTCAACCTGGAGAAAGGGAGGCCTCACCATGACTCAGATGATGGCCATGCCGCGCGTGCAGACCTGCACGGTCAGCGGATGCGGATACAACCACGACGGCTGCACGGCCTTCGCGATCACCATCGGCCGGGCCAGCTCGGCCTGTGACACGTTCATCGACACTGCCGACAAGGGTGGCATGGGCCAGGCGGAAGCCCAGGTCGGCGCCTGCAAGCGGGCCGAGTGCGTGCACAACACCGAGCTCGAGTGCCACGCGCCGTCGATCGCGGTCGGCGCCGGCCTCGACCGCGCCGACTGCCTCACCTTCGAGGCGCGCTAACAATCAGCCTGCCTTACCAAAGGCCGTCACCGCATTGTCGGTGACGGCCTTTCTCGGCGCTCAAGAGCAATTACCGACAGCACGGTCAAGAGCCAGGTCAAGCTCCTGTCGTGCCTGGTTGCATGGTGCTGACCGTCGCTCCCGCCGAGGTCGGGCGAGGGCGGCCAATCGCCTGGCGGCTCATGGACGGCCGCCCTCGCCCTGCCGGCTGATTGCATGGAGCAAACCCCCACGGGGGTTGACCTCAGGGTGAGAAGGAGTTAGGTTGTTCTCAGGTTGAGTCCTACTCAAGGCGAGAACAACGAGGTCACCATGAGCGACGAGCAGGACTTTCTCGATAGCTACGATCCGGCGGCCTTCGCGCCGGTCGCGGTGACCGTCGATGTCGTCGCGCTGACCATCCGCGACAGCCGGCTGCATGTGCTGCTCGTCGAGCGCGGCGGGCACCCGTTCGCGGGGTGGCGGGCGCTGCCCGGCGGCTTCGTGCACGCCGAGACGCTCGATGCGGCCGCCCGGCGTGAGCTCGCCGAGGAGACCGGCCTGCGCCCCGGCGAGGGTGTCCTGGATCGGGTGCATCTCGAGCAGCTTCGCAGCTACGGCGACCCCGGGCGGGATCCGCGGATGCGGGTCATCTCGGTGGCATATCTGGCCTTCGCGCCGAGCCTGCCGGATCCGCGGGCGGGTGGTGACGCCGCGGGCGCCTGCTGGGCGCCGGTCGACGAGGCCGGGGATCTTGCCTTCGACCATGCCGAGATCCTCGCCGACGGCTTGGAGCGGGCTCGGTCCAAGCTGGAATACACCCCGCTGGCCACCGCCTTCGTCGGCACCGATTTCACCATCAGCGAGTTGCGGGCCGTCTATGCGGCGGTCTGGGGCGAGGAGCTGCACGCCGGCAATTTTCACCGCAAGGTGCTGTCGGTGCCCGGGTTCGTCGAGAGCACCGGTGTGACGGCTGTCCGCGGGGGCGAGCGTGGCGGCCCCAGGGCCCGCCTCTACCGGGCCGGCGACGCTCGCTTGCTGCATCCCGCGCTGCTGCGACCGACCCGTGAGGAGGGTGTCCGGTGACTTTCGACGAGGCGGTGGCGGCCATCGCCGGCGCGGGCAGCTTCGCCGATCTCGTGGCAGCCTGTGCCCCACTGACTGACGCCGGCCCCGGTGTCGCGGGTGGGCAAGCCGGGCACGCGTACCGGATTCTGGTCAAGGTCGTGCATCCGGATGTCGCACCCGCGGGTCGCAGCCCGGCCGCGACGGCGGCCTTCGCCCGGCTGGGGACGCTGTGGCGCGAGCGGGACGGTCGGCTGCTCACGACGAAGCGGGCGACCTACCGGGTCGGCGGGCCGGTCGCCACCGGTGACATCGCGGAGCTGCGCGCGGTCGACGGCGACGCCGCGCTGCTCAAGCTGCCGCGCAGCCCCGGCGACAACGACCTGCTGCGGGCCGAGGCCGCCGCGCTGACCACCCTGGCGGCCGACGGCGATCCGAAGTTCCGGGCCTACGCGCCGCGGCTGCTGGAGAGCTTCACGCACGAGGACGCGGGCCGGGCGCGCCGCACGGCCAATGTCATCGCCCGCCAGCGCGGCTTCGTCTCGCTCGCCGAGGTGCACGCCGGCTATCCGGGCGGCCTCGATCCGCGCGACGTCGCGTGGATGTGGCGGCGGCTGTTCACCGGGCTCGGCTGGGCGCACCGCGCCGGGCTGGTGCACGGCGCGGTGCTGCCGGAGCACGTGCTCGTCCACCCGGATGAGCACGGCCTGGTCCTCGTCGACTGGTGCTATTCGGTGCCGGCCGGCGCGACGGTCCCGGCGCTGGTCGCGAGGCACCGCGCCGCCTATCCGCCCGAGGTGACGGCCAAGCAGCCGGCCACCGCCGCGACCGACATCTTCATGGCGACCGGCCTGATGCTGCGGCTCATCCGGAATCCGCCGGATGCGCTGCGGCGCTTCGCCCGCGGCTGCCGCTACGACAAACCCCGCATGCGTCCGCAGGACGCGTGGCACCTGCTCGGGGAGCTCGACGAGCTTCTCGACGACCTGTACGGCCCCCGCCGGTTTCGCCCCTTCGCGATGCCGGCCTGACTCCCCGGAGGAATCACCATGGGAAGCGGACGCTGGTCCACCGATGTCTACTCCGCCGCCGCCGGCTACCGGGCCGCGACCGGCACGAGCGCCTTCGCCTACAGCGACAGCGGCGCCCGCGAGGCCCACTCGGCCCTCGACCCGATGAACGTCGGCAAGCGGGAGAGCCGCGACAGCGACGAGCACCCGCACAGCACGCCGATCGCCGTCCTGTTCGACGTGACCGGCTCGATGGGCACCGTCCCGCGGGTGCTGCAGACCAAGCTGCCGCAGCTGCTGGGCCTGCTGACCCGCAAGGGATACGCCACCGACCCGCACATCATGTTCGGCGCGATCGGCGACGCCACCTGCGACCGGGTGCCGCTGCAGGTCGGCCAGTTCGAGTCGGACAACCGGATGGACGAGGACCTGGCCCGGATCGTGCTGGAGGGCGGTGGCGGCGGCCAGCGGAGCGAGTCGTACGAGCTGGCCATGTATTTCATGGCCCGGCACACCGACCTGGACTCGGTCGCCAAGCGCGGCCGCCGTGGCTACCTGTTCATCATCGGCGACGAGATGGCCTACCCACAGGTCAAGCCCAAGGAGGTGCGGCGGTTCATCGGCGACCGGCTCGGCGAGCCGATCGGCACCGAGGCGCTGCTCGCCGAGCTGCGCCGCAGCTTCGACGTCTACTACATCATGCCGACGGCGGCCGGCTGGGGCGGCGACGCGGAGATCCTGGGCTACTGGCGCACGCTGCTCGGCCAGCACGTCATCGAGCTCGACGACCTCGACGCGGTCTGCGAGACGATCGCGCTGACCGTCGGCCTCGGTGAGGAGTCCATCGACCTCGACGGCGGCCTCGCCGACCTGGTCGAGGTCGGATCGGCGGCCGGACCGTCGGTCGGTAAGGCCCTGGCCCCGCTCGGCGCGGGCCGCGGCGCGGTCGTTCGTTCCCCGCTGGAGCTGGGCGGCGCGGCAACGCCGGGCGGGAACGAACGGCTGTGAATCTCTCCGGCGGACACGTCGCCGTGGTCGATCTCGGCTACGGCGACGCGGGCAAGGGCACGGTCGTGGACGCGCTCTGCGCTTCGGGCCGGGTCACCGCGGTGATCAGGTTCAACGGGGGAGCGCAGGCAGCCCACAACGTCGTCATGCCCGCCGGCCGGCACCACACGTTCGCGCAGTTCGGGTCGGGCACGTTCCACGGCGTGCCCACCCACCTGTCGCGGTTCGTGGTGGTCGATCCGCTCGCCCTGGCGGCCGAGGCCGGCGCCCTGGGCAACCCCTTTCACCTGCTCACCATCGACGGCGAGGCGCTGCTCGCGACGCCCTGGCACCGGGCGGCGAACCAGGTCCGCGAGCGGCGGCGCGGCCGGGCCCGGCACGGTTCGTGCGGCATGGGCGTCGGGCAGACCATGGAGTACGCCCTCAGCCACGTCGACGCTCCCCGGGCCGCCGACGTGTTGTCGCCCACCCGGCTCCGCGCTCGCCTCGCAGCGGTCCGGGACGCGCTGGGCCCCTTCGACGACGTGCCGCCGCTGGAGGACGTCGTGGACGCCTTCCTGGCCTTCGGCCGCGCGGTGTCCATCGTCGACTCCGGGCACCTCGACCGGCTGCTGGCTCAGGGGCGGTGCGTCTTCGAGGGGGCGCAGGGCGTGCTGCTGGACGAGTGGCGGGGCTGGCATCCGTACACGACGTGGTCCACCACGACGTTCGCCAACGTGGCGGCGCTGTGCCCGTCGTTCGAGCGGCTCGGGGTGGTCCGGGCATACACGACAAGGCACGGTGCCGGGCCGCTCGTGACCGAGGCGCCGCTGGACCTGCCCGAGGCCCACAACGGCGTGGGGGAATGGCAGGGCGCGTTCCGGGTCGGCCACTTCGACGCGGTCGCCCACCGATATGCGGTCGAGGTGGCGGGCGGCGTCGACGGCCTGGCCGTCACCCACCTCGACGCCCCGCCCCGCGCCCCCGGCCTGCGGATCTGCACGTCATACGACCTGGACGGCGCCCGCTGGGAGCACATCCGGCCCGGCCCGCCCCGCGACCTGGCCTACCAGGCGGCGCTGACCGCCCTGCTGTTCCGGGCCCGCCCCGGCGACCTGGAAAGCCCGGACGACTGGGCGGGCCGGATCGGCGATCTGCTGAACGCCCTGGTGGTGCTGGAATCACGCGGCCCCCGCAGCTCCGACAAGCTGTTCCGCCTCCCGGTAGCCGTGTAGCCGATCGCCATCGCGTGGTCGTCGGTAGCCGATCGCTGTCGTGTGGTCGTCGGTGGCCGATCGTTGTCGTGTGGTCGTGAGAAGCCGATCGCTGTCGTGTGGTCGTCGGTGGCCGATCGCTGTCGTGTGGTCGTCAGTAGCCGATCGCTACCGCGTGGCCGGCGGTGGCCGGGTCGGTGGCTGCCGCCAGGGTCGCGGTCGCCAGGTCCGTGCGGGAGATCGCATTGCCGCGGCGCACGGTGTGGTCGATCGCCATCCGATACGGCCTGGGCCGGCCGTTGGTGAGGCGGGGCGGCCGCATGATCGTCCACTCCAGACCGCTGGCCGCGACGATCGTGTCGGTGGCGGTGAAGTCCGTGAACGAGGCGCGCAGGAAGCGCCACAGCATGGGCTTGGCGACCTTCGCGGTCAGGAAGCCATCGTGGGAATCCGTGACGTGACCCGCCGCGGTGACCACGACCAGCCGCTTGACGCCGGTCGCGCGCATCGCCTGAATGATCGACTCGGCGCCCGGCGCGCACACCGGATCGTCGGCGCCCGGCCGATGACCGAGCGCGGAGATGACAACGTCGCGGCCGGCCACGGCGGGCTCGATCGCGGCGGGATCCATGACATCGGCCCGCACCACCTCGACGCCGGCGGGAAACTCGGCGGCCGACCGCACCACGGCGGTGACGGAGTGGCCCGCGCGCAGGGCCTGCCGCACCACTTCGACGCCGGTGCCACCGGTCGCTCCGAACACAGTGATTTTCATCGATACCCTCCCGGTTAGTAAACGCTCACTACCTAGCTATGGTGGTGAGCGTTCACTAACCTGTCAAGGGTGGGAACCCGAGAAGTCATCCTCGACGCGGCAGCCGCCGTCATGCGCGAACGCGGCCTGGCCAACGTGACGACCAGGCAGATCGCGGCAGCGGCGGGCTTCTCCGAGGCGACGCTGTACAAGCACTTCGCCGACAAGGTCGAGCTGATGCTGGCGGTGCTGCAGGAACGCTCCACCGGCTACACCGAGCTGGCCGCCGCGCTGAGCCGGTCGGGCGCGCGGGGCCTGCCGGACGACCTGGAGGAGCGGCTCGCGGCGGTTGCCCTGGCCGCGATCGTCTTCTACACCGACAACTTTCCGATGCTGGCGTCGATCTTCTCGGACCGCACGATCCTCGACGCCCACACCCGCGGCCTGCGCAGGCACGGCCTGGGGCCGCACAAGGTCAACGAGGCGATCGCGGACTATCTCCGGGCCGAGGCGGACGCGGGCCACCTCAGCCCGGACGCGGATCTCTACGCGGGGGCGGGCCTGCTGGCGGGGGCCTGCATGCAGCACGCCTTCCTGGGCCACATGGGCTGGGCCGACCGCCGCGACGACCGGACGGCTGCGCTCTCCTTCGCGCGCTCGGCGCTCGCCGGCCTCCGGTAGCCCTCTCGCCGTGCCGCCGGCTCTGGCGGAGGTCGCTTGCCGTGCCGCCGGCTCTGGCGGAGGTCGCTTGCCGTGCCGCCGGCTCTGGCGGAGGTCGCTTGCCGTGCCGCCGGCTCTGGCGGAGGTCGCTTGCCGTGCCGCCGGCTCTGGCGGACGTCGCTTGCCGTGCCGCCGGCTCTGGCGGAGGTCGTTTACCGTTCGCCGGCTCTGGCGGGGGTCGCTTACCGGCCGCCGGTCGGCCACGGGGTCGCTTGCCGTTCGCCGGCTCTGGCGGAGGTCGCTTACCGGCCGCCGGTCGGCCACGGGGTCGCTTACCGGCCGCCGGCCGGCCACGGGTCGCTGTCGGCTCGGAGGCTTCGGCGCTCGTGACCGTGGCGGCGGCGGGTCAGAGGTACATACCGGTTGCCGGCGGGGTGGACGGGACCGTCACCGGCTGGGCGCCGGTGCGCAGCGCGTACAGCTCGGCCAGGGTCGCTCCCTGCGACCCGATCCCGTTCGGGGTGCCCAGCCAGGCGACCGCCTCGGCGTACGGCAGTCGACCGACCTCGATGCTGGCCAGGCACCGCCCGGGCCGGACCACCGCGGGGTGCAGCGTGGCCAGGTCCTCGTTGGTGGTGATCCCGATCAGCGCGTGGCGGCCCTGCCCGAGCAGGCCGTCGGTCAGGTTGAGCAGCCTCGACAGCGACTGCCCGGCGCTGGCCTTGGCGTCGCCGCTGATCAGCTCGTCGCAGTCTTCCAGCATGAGCAGTCGCCAGCGCGGCTCGTCGTCGTCGCCGCTGCCCAGCGCGACGCTCATCAGGTATGCGGGATCGCCGAACAGCCGTTCCGGGTCGAGCACGCAGTCGACCTGGCACCAGGAGCGCCACTGCTGGGCCAGGGCGCGCAGGGCGGTCGTCTTGCCGGTGCCCGGCTCGCCGTGCAGGAGCAGCAGCCGCCCGTTGACCGCCGTGCCGTCGATGGCCATGAGGCGTTCCAGGGTGCGTGCCACCGGCTGGGCATAGTTGGACCGGATCTTGTCCCACGGTGCCGCGTCGATCTCGCGCTGCACCCGGCGCGGGCCGTGCGCGCCGTAGTGCCAGAAGCCGATCCCCACGCTTTCGGCTGCCGGTTCGGGCTCCTCGACCGCGTTCTCGATCGCGACGGCCAGCACCGACTCGGCGAGTTCGGAGGTGGTCGCGGTGACCGTGACCCGGGCCCGGCGGCTCTGCTTCCAGCGGGTGACGTGCAGCGTCCAGCCGTCGCCGGCCGACAGCCGGCCGTGCCCGTCCTCCTCCACGGCGTCCCGGACGATGCGGGCGTCCTCGGTGGTCAGCGGCGCGTCGGCGCGCACGTTCTCCAGGTAGGTTGTGCGGCCGAACGGCTCCCGCCCGGTGACGAACCCGTCGAGCGCCAGCAGGTCGACGACGTCCACCAGCCGGTCGCCGTCGTCGACGGCACCGGACAGCGGCAGCACGGCGGGAGCGGCCGGGGTGACCGCCGGCTCCACCGGGCGGCCGGCGATCCGGTCGACGGACTGATGGGGGGTACGCATTACCTCATGATCGACCCGAAGTGGGGGATGAGCATCCGGTTTTCCACCAGGTTGGCCCGAACGGGGCGCCGCGCTCCGGTTGCCCAGGAGCGCGATCACCTCGCGGCCGTCCCCTGACCGCGTCGCCACGTCAGGCGCGGGCGAGCACGAAGACCGGGATCAGACGCTCGGTCTTCTTCTCGTATTCCGCGTATGTCGGGAAGGCCGCGACGGACCGTTCCCACCACACCGCGCGTTCGTCGCCGGTGACCTCGCGGGCCACGTAGTCGTGCTTGGTCTCGCCGTCCTGCAGCTCGACGCGTGGCTCCGCGCGCAGGTTGTAGACCCAGACCGGATTCTTCGGGCCGCCGCCCAGCGAGCCGACGACCGCATAATTGCCGTCGTGCTCGACGCGCATCAGCGCCGTCTTGCGCAGCAGGCCGGTCTTGGCACCGACCGACGTCAGCACGATGACCGGCCGGCCGCTGATGTCTCCGGCCCGCTCGCCGTTCGTCGCCTCGTAGGTCTCTGCCTGCTTACGGGCCCAGGCGGAAGTGCTCGGTCCGTACTCGCCGGACAGCGGCATGAAGAAACCCTCTCAGTTGGACAGTGGGGTGAGGACGAAGACCGGGATGATCCGGTCGGTCTTGGTCTGATAGTCGGCGTACGCCGGCCAGGTCTCGAGGGCCCGCTCCCACCACACGGCCCGCTCGTCGCCGGTGACCTCGCGGGCCGTGTAGTCGCGCTTGACCTCGCCGTCCTGCAGCTCCACATGCGGGTTCGCGGCCAGGTTCCAATACCAGACCGGGTGCGTCGGGGCGCCGCCCCGGGACGCCACCACCGCATATTCGCCGTCGTGCTCGACGCGCATCAGCGGGGTCTTGCGGAGCTTGCCGGTCTTGGCGCCGACCGACGTCAGCAGGATGATCGGCTTGCCCTGCAGCTCGGCGGCCTCGGTGCCGCCACTGGCCTCGAACTTCTCGGCCTGTTCGCGCGCCCAATCCGACGGGCTCGGCGCGTATTCCCCGGTCAACGGCATGAGATTCCTCCTGGGTGTGACGGATGGATCAGAGAGCGATCAGGCCCGCGGCGGTCGGCCGGAAGCCGCAGGCATCGAGATAGAACGGCGCGAGGTGGGGCTCGTAGTCGACGTGCAGCCACTGGCAGCCCGCCGCCTTGGCGCCGGCCACCGCGGCCGCCACCAGCGCGGTGCCGACGCCGAGCCCGCGGGCCTGCGGGGCCACCACCGTGTCCACGAGAATCGCGTGTGCACCACCGTCCCAGGCCAGGTTGACGAAGCCCACCAGCGCCTCATCGTGATAGGCACAGACCCAGCCGAGACTGTGCCGTTCAAGCCTGCCTCGCCAATCGATTCCCTGGGCGGCATAGCCGAAACCGGCGGCATGCAGGGCGTCGAGGGCGGCATTGTCGAACCCCGCCCGCCAGCCATAGGTGATCGTCACGCCGCGAGCCTCGCCAGCGTCGCCGCGAGCTCGGCGTTGCGCCGGGCGAAGCCCGCCCACGCCGCCGGTGGCTCCTGCGGAGGTCGCGCGCAGGGGCGCTGGCTCCACGAGCGAACCCGGCCGGCCCGCACGGCGAAAGACACCAGCCAGCCGTCGGCCCAGCCCCGCACGGCGAGATCAACCGGCTCCAGCGTGGTGACCCGCTGGGCGGCGGTGACCCAGCCGAGCGCGCGGAGCTCCTCCTGCACCCGGCCGGCCAGCTCGAAGGCGAGCACGGCGGCGGCTCTGTCGCGCGCCCGTTCCAGCTCTCGCCGGGCCGCCTCGACCGCGACCGGATCACGCCGCAGGACCGCCGCGATCGCCTCGGCCAGCTGCTCGCGGTCGGCGGCGCTGATGCCGCGCCGCGCGGCCAGCTCGCGCTCGGCGCCGGTCAGGCCCGAGCCCGTGGCCGAGAGCGGATGCACGCGATGCAGGGCGCTGACCGCCAGCCGGGCGCGCGTGCCACCGAGATAAGGTCCGAAGATCCGCACTCCCGCGACCGGCTGCCCGGCCTCGTGGGTGAGGCGCAGCCCGGCCGTCGCGGGCCGGGCATCGAGCCGCAGGTATGCCGGGATTTCCTCGCCGCCGGCCGTCCTGTTCCACCGGGGGAGCGATTCTTCCAGCAGGTTGCGCTCCAGCCAGGCGGCCTCGTGCACCGAATCGCAGGCCACCGCCTCGATCCGGGTGACCTGCGGGATCATCCGGCGCAGATGCCGGCGGTCGCGCAGGTCGCCGCCGTAGGACCCGACGCGGGCGCGCAGCTCGGTGGCCCGGCCCACGTAGAGCACTCGCCCGCGGGCGTCACGGAACCGGTAGACCCCGGGCGCGCTGGGCAGCCCGGCGGCCAGCCGGCGGATCTCCGGTCGCATCCGACCATTATCCGCCCGGCCGGCTCGGCTAGCCTTCCGCACATGCCTGCGATCGGTGTCGGTGACATCACGTTGCACTACGAGGAGTCCGGCCGGGGTGCCCCGGTGCTGCTGATACCGGGAACGGCCGCGAG
This sequence comes from Actinoplanes sp. ATCC 53533, assembly GCF_003947245.1. Classification (NCBI taxonomy): domain Bacteria; kingdom Bacillati; phylum Actinomycetota; class Actinomycetes; order Micromonosporales; family Micromonosporaceae; genus Actinoplanes; species Actinoplanes sp. ATCC 53533. The sequence continues at coordinate 30,105 of NZ_QHHV01000132.1, forward strand.
TGGCCGTTCCTGGTGGTTGCACCAGGTCCCGGCGCTGGTCGGCGCCGGATACCGGGCGATCACCCTGGACAACCGCGGGGTCGGCCGCAGCGGACCGGCCGCGCCGGGCCTGACGGTCGGGGACCTGGTGGCCGACACGATCGCGATGATCGAACGGGTGGCCGGCGGACCATGCCGGCTGATCGGTACGTCGATGGGCGCGTACGTGGTGCAGGAGTTGCTGCTGGTCCGCCCCGAGCTGGTCAGCCAGGCGGTGCTGATGGCGGGCCGGGCCCGGCCGGACGCGATGTCGCAGGCGGTGGCGGCCGCGGATCGCGTCATGGCCGCCGCCGGGGTCGCGCTGCCGCCGGAATACGACGCGGTCAACCGGGCCCTGCAGAATCTGTCGCCGCGCACCCTCGAGGATCCGGAGAGCGCGCAGGACTGGCTCGACATCCTGGAGATGTCCCCGACCGACTGGGCAGACCCGGGCCAGCGCGCGCACCTCGGCGTCGTGGTGGACACCGACCGGCGCCCGGCGTACCAGGCGATCCGGGTGCCGACCCTGGTGCTGTCGTTCGCCGACGACCTGATCGCGCCCGAGGCCCGCGGCCGCGAGCTGGCCGACACGATCCCGGAGTCCCGGTACGTGCGCATCGCGGACGCCGGCCACTACGGCTACCTGGAGCAGCCGGCCGCGGTGAACGACGCGATCCTAGGGTTCTTCGCCGGTGCTTGAGCGACTCTTGCCGCCGGCGGTGCGGTCGGCGCACGCCCGCACCGATCCGCCGGGCGCCGTCCTGTTCCCGGCCGAGGCGGCGCTGCTGGTGAACGCGGTGGCGAAGCGGAGGCAGGAATTCACCACGGTCCGGCATTGCGCCCGGCAGGCGCTGGCCGAGCTGGGGGTGGCGCCGGCACCGATCCTGCCCGGGGTGCGCGGTGCGCCGGTCTGGCCGGACGGCATCGTGGGAAGCATGACCCACTGCGCCGGCTACCGGGCGGCGGCGGTGGGACGGGCCTCGCAGGTCGGCGGGCTCGGCATCGACGCCGAGGAGCACGGGCCGCTGCCGGACGGGGTGCTGAGCCTGATCTCGTCGGCCGGCGAGCGGGCGCACCTGGCCGAGCTTGCCGCGGCGCGCCCGGGGGTGCACTGGGAGCGGCTGCTGTTCAGCGCGAAGGAGTCGGTCTACAAGGTGTGGTCGCCGCAGACGGGCGAATGGCTGGGCTTCGAGGAGGCCGAGGTGAGCTTCGACCCGGAGGGCGAGACGTTCACCGCACGGGTGCTCGTGCCGGGGCCGCTCCCGACGCTGACCGGCCGCTACCTGGTCGAGGACGGCCTCGTGGTGACCGCCATAGCCCTGCCCGTGCCGTGACCTCGCATCTGGCGGTGCGGCGCCGGGGTTGTCTGGCGGTGGGGCGCTGGGCTCATCCGGCGGTGAGGCGCTGGGCGAACGCCATCAGGTCGCGGCGCTCGATCGCCGCCGCCATGAGATCGGGGAACGCGTCCGGCGTGCACGCGAAGGCCGGCACACCCAGCGCCGCCAGCGCCGCCGCGTTCTCGTGGTCGTAGGCCGGTGCGCCCTCGTCCGACAACGCCAGCAGCACCACCACCTGGACCCCGGCCGCCGTCATTTCGGCCACCCGGCGCAGCATCTGCTCCCGGACGCCACCCTCGTACAGGTCGCTGATCAGCACGAAGATGCTGTCCCGCGGCCGCGTGATCAGCTGCTGGCTGTAGCCGATCGCCCGGTTGATGTCCGTGCCGCCGCCCAGCTGGGTGCCGAACAGCACCTCCACCGGATCGCTCAGCTCCTCCGTCAGGTCGACCACCGCCGTATCGAAGACCACCAGCGACGTCCGCAGGGACCGCAGCGAGGCCAGCACGGCCGCGAACACCCCGGAGAACACCACCGAGGCGGCCATCGAGCCGGACTGGTCGACACAGAGCACGACGTCCCGTTGCACCGCCGTCGCCCGGCGGCCGTAGCCGACCAGCCGCTCCGGGACGATCGTGTGGTGCTCGGCCTGGTAGTGCTTCAGGTTGGCCCGGATCGTCCTGTCCCAGTCGATGTCGGCGTGCCGGGGCCGGTTGATCCGCGCGGCCCTGTTCAGCGCGCCGCTGACCGCCGCCCGGGTCTGCTGCGTGATCCGCTGCTCCAGCTCGCCGACGACCTTGCGCACCACCTGGCGCGCCGCGTCCTTGGTCCGCTCCGGCATCACCCTGTTCAGCGAGAGCAGCGTGCCGACCAGGTGGACATCCGGCTCGACCGCGTTCAGCATCTCCGGCTCCAGCAGCAGCCGGGTGAGGTCGAGGCGCTCGATGGCGTCCGCCTGCATCACCTGCACGACGGTGCTGGGGAAGTACTCGCGGATGTCGCCCAGCCACCGCGCCACCTTCGGCGCCGAACTGCCCAGCCCGGCTGACCGGGCCGGGCGGCCACCCTCGCTGTCGGCACCACCGCTGTCGGCACCACCGTCGTACAAGGCCGCCAGTGCCGCATCCATCGCGGCGTCGCGACCCTGCGCGGCGCCGAGCGAGTCGTCCGCCGGGCCGCCGAGCACGAGCCGCCAGCGCCGCAGCCGTTCGCGGCGCGCGGGATCTTCGATGTCCGTCACAGGATCTCCCGGCCCAGTAGCGCACTCAGGGTGGGCAGCACCAGGGCCGCCCGGTCGTGGTCCAGCACCAGCGGCTCGGCGGCGGTGCCTCCCGCACCGGCCGGAGCCGCGATCCGCTCGCCGATCGCGCGGCGCTCACCCGCGGCGAAACCGGAGAAGGTGCGGCGCAGCAACGGCAACACGTCACCGAAGGCCTCCGCCGGGATGTCGGCGAGCCAGCCGTCCAGCAACTCCAGCAGTGCGTCGTCGTGCACGAGCAGCAGGCCGCCGCCGGCGAGGAAACCCTCCACCCAGGCGGCGCCGTGAGCGGGCGGCGTGCCCACGGTCAGCGGCAGCCGGAGCCGCCGCAGCACCTCGGCGGCACCGAGCCGGCCCGCGTCGAGCAGCAGCCGGGTGACCCGGCCGGCAAGCAGGCCGTGCAGCTCCGCGCGCCGGGACACCGACTCCAGCGTGGTCAGCCAGCGGTCGCGCAGCTCGGGATCGTCGAGCAGGCTCACGGCCGTGTGCACGCCGTCGAGGCGGCCGCGCAGCTCCTTCGCGGCCTCGTCGGACAGTGAGCCGACCGCGGCGGGCAGACCAGCGCAGACCCGGGTCAGCAGGCTCGCGGTGACGGTCGCCAGTCCAGCGACGTCGGTGCGCCGGACATCGCCGTACCGCAGGGTGCGGGCCAGCGCCGGGAGGGCGGCCATCAGGTGGTTGATGTCGGCGTCCAGCGCGGCCCGGGTGTCCAGCGCGGCCAGCACCGGCGGGTACGCGGCTGCCAGGTCGGCCAGCAGGCACACCTCGACCAGCGCGGTCACGTCACCGAGCGAGGATGCCTGGCGAGCCGCGTCGGTGACCTTCGTGGTCGCCGCGGCGAGCACGGTGGTGCCGTACATGCTGCCCTCGACCAGCTGGACGGCGAACTCCGGCTGCCAGCGCAACCGCCACTGCTCCCGGAACGTGCCGGTGCCACGCTGGGCGGCGTCGGGCTCGCCCCACGGCACGCCGATCGCCCGCAGCCGGTGCAACAGCCGGCTGCGGGCCAGGTCGGTGTCGCGGCGCAGGTCCAGATCGAGAACGCGTTCGAGCGCCTCGGGCTTGAGCCGCACGGAACGCTGCTGGGCGGCGAGATCCCGGGCGAGCGGCACGGCCGGCATGGCGTCGGGGACCCCGCCGAGCCGCTCGCCGACCACGAGCCGGCGACCGATCAGCTCGACCCGCAGCGGCTCGCCGTCGCACATGACGGCCTCGGCCGCGTCGGTCACCTCGGCCAGCCCGGCGAGCGGGCGCCCGCGCACGGTCGCCAGCGCCTCGGCCAGCCGGGTGGCCTCGATGACGTGCGCGGAGGAGGTGGGCACCCCCTCGGCCCTGAGCACATGAGCGGCATCGACCAGCCAGCGCGGCACGACGTCGTCACCGGTCGTGAACAGGTGGTGATACCACCCCGGTGACCGCACCCCGGCGCCGTAACCGGACCAGGAGGCGAGTCGCCCGTACGTCCACGGCACCCACGTGAACGCGACCTTGGCCTTCCGCCGCCCCTTGAGCAGCGCGGCGTCCTCCCGAGCGGTGACCTTGCGGGCGAGCGCGGGCACATGCCAGGCACCACAGACGACGGCGATGTTCTCGTGGGTGCGCCGCATCTCCCGCAGCACCGTGCGCATGTAGGCCTCCCGCAGCAGATCCTCGGGATCCTCGGGGGCGTTCTCCCGGATGGCGGTCATCGCCTCCGCGATCGCCTCGAAGGCGGGCATGCCCCGGTGCTCGACGACGTCCTCCCACCAGCGCTCGGGATCGTCGTAACCGGCCGCGGCGGCGAGCTCCCCGATGGGATCCACGGGCCGCAACCGTCCTGTTGCCGCGTCGCCGTCGCCGACGGTCAGCGGCTGGGCGGCCGCGTCGCTCTCCTGGCCCGCAGCGGACTCAGCGCCCGGCAGATCCTCGGGCTTCGCTTGGTCGCCGGGCGGCGCGTTGATCGTTACCGCCGGATCCGGATCCGGATCCTGGTCTGGACGAGTCGTGGCCGGAGCGGTGGCAGGGGCCGGGATGGCCGGTGGGCCGGCGGACGGTGGGGAGTCCGGGGTCCGATCGTCGGTCAGGCGGTAGGCATACGGCAGGTCGAAGAAGCGGACCGGCACCCCGTGTTGCACCGCCCAGCGCATCGCCTGCCACTCCGGCGAGAAGACCGCGAACGGCCAGAACGCCGCCCTGCCCGGGTCGTCCGCGGCATAGCCCAGCAGCGCAACCGGCGGCTCGAGACCGGTGTCCGCGACCCAGCGGACCAGGTCGTCGGCCTCCGGTGGGCCCTCGATCAGCAGCACCTCCGGACGCTGGCGGTCGAGCTCCTGCACCACCGCGCGGGCTGAGCCGGGGCCGTGGTGGCGGATGCCGTAGAGCCGTTCAGGCATCTCGGGCGGCACGGTAGAAGTCGCGCCAGTCGGTGCGTTCGCGGATGACGGTCTCCAGGTATTCGCGCCAGACCACGCTGTCGGAGACCGGGTCCTTGACGACCGCGCCGACGATGCCGGCGGCCACGTCGCCGGGGCGCAGCAGGCCGTCGCCGAAGTGGGCCGCCAGCGCCAGGCCGTTGGTGATCACCGAGATCGCCTCGGCCGTGGACAGGGTGCCGGTGGGGGACTTCAGCTTGGTGCGGCCGTCCTCGGTGAGGCCGGTGCGCAGCTCGCGGAAGACCGTCACGACCCGGCGGATCTCGTCGAGGGCGGCGGGCACCTCGGGCAGGTCGAGGGACCTGCCGAGCTGGGCCACCCGGCGAGCGACGATCTCCACCTCGTCGTCGGCCGAGGCCGGGACCGGCAGGACCACCGTGTTGAACCGGCGGCGCAGCGCGCTGGACAGCTCGTTGACGCCGCGGTCGCGGTCGTTCGCCGTGGCGATCAGGTTGAAGCCCCGCTGCGCCTGGACCTCCGTGTTGAGCTCCGGGACCGGCAGTGTCTTTTCCGACAGGACGGTGATCAGGGCGTCCTGCACGTCGGACGGGACGCGGGTGAGCTCCTCCAGCCGGGCGATCGCGCCGGTGCGCATGGCCCGCATGATCGGGCTGGGCACGAGCGCGGCCTCGGACGGGCCGTCGGCGATCAGGCGGGCGTAGTTCCAGCCGTACCGGATCGCTTCCTCGGGGGTGCCGGCCGTGCCCTGCACGAGCAGGGTCGAATCGCCGGAGATGGCGGCCGCCAGGTGCTCGGAGACCCAGGTCTTGGCGGTGCCGGGGACGCCGAGCAGGAGCAGCGCGCGGTCGGTGACCAGCGTGGACACCGCGACCTCCAGCAGGCGGCGCGGCCCGACGTACTTCGGGGTGATCTTGGCGCCGTCGCCCAGCAGATAGGTCACCACCGCCTGCGGCGAGAGCCGCCAACCGGGCGGGCGCGGCAGCTCGTCCGTCGCGGCGAGCAGCGCCAGCTCCTCGGCGTATTGGTCCTCGGCGTGCGGTCGCAGTGCGGTCACTCGAACTCCCTGTTTGTCCCACGATCCGGCCGGTGCGCCGGCCGGCCGTCGGCGATCCGATGCCAGGCACGTTACCGACAACCTCCGACAAGAATCGCCCGTCCTGTTCAGCGCAGTTCTTGCAGCATTTCGTAGCGGAAGTCGAGGGTCCGGGCCAGTTCGGCCACCGGCCGGACCCGCGATTGGTCGCCGGAAAGCTGATCGAGCTGCTCCGCCAGCGTCGCGACCTGCGCCGCGTATCGGGCCGGCATGGCCAGGGCGGCGGCCCGGCACAGCTCCGCCAGCTGCCAGCTGTGCTTGTCCGTGCGGGCCCGGAGCGCGATCGTCTCCACCACTGCGACCGCCAGCTCGTCCGGCCATTCGCCCGGGTGCACCGCGAGCAGCCGGTGGGCGAGGTGGTCCTCGCGCCGCAGGAAGTCCGCCGCGATCCGCGCCAGGTCGCCCGGCGGCAGCAGCAGGTGCAGATCCCACCGCACCGCCTCACGCAGCTTGCCGGCGCCGTCCCCGGCGTCGGTGCCGACCAGCGCCGCAGCCCACGCGGAGGCGCCCTGCACGATGGCGGCCTTGGCCCACCCGTGCAGCAGCGGCGTCTCCCAGTCGTGACCGCGAGCCAACTCCACCACCGCGGCCGGTTCGCGGTCGAAGGCAGCCGTCCAGCTCTCCAGCGGCGTTCCGGCGATGACCTCCTCCAGCAGCCAGGCCTGCACGCCTGTGCCGCGCGCCGGCTGCGCCGCGACGCCATCACGCTGCAGCTCCGGCGTCAGCTCCGGGGGCGGATGGACGACGAGCCGGCCCGCCAGGCGCACAGCCCGGTGGGCGCGCGCCGTCATCCGCTGCGCCAGCGCCGACCCGGGGAGCCGTTGCAGCAGGTCGAGGGCGGCTTGACGAACCTCCTTCCGCCGATCGTCGAGCGACTGCTCCAGGAAGGGATCGTCGGCAGTGGACAATCCGGCCTCGAGGACGGCCACGAAGCGGGCGCGATCCTCCGGCGCCTCCGCCTTCCAGGTGCTCCGCAGCAATGCGAGCGCGGCGGCCGGGTCGGTGCCGCGCAGCTGGGACAGAAAGGCGAGCCGCTCGCCCACCGTGCCGGTCTGCCACACCTCCGGGTCGGTGGGCACTCCCGCTCCGGGAGCTTCGTCGCGCAACCACCGCCAGTCGGGCCGCATCCCCGCCAGCCAGGTGCCGCGATTGCCCGCGACCTTGCCGAGCGCGGGCCGGATCGCCCCGTTGCGCCGGCCCGCGTCCAGCAGCGCGGGCAGGGTCTCGGGTGGCACGTGGCCGCCGTGCGCGGCGGCCGCCGTCAGCCACTGGGCCAGCAGCTCCTGAGTCTGCTGCGCGCCGCCGGGCGCCCCGCCGTCGGTGAGCAACCGCACCAGCCGCTCCCCCGCGGCGGGCGGGAGCGGCTGGTCGATCTCGGCGGGCGCGGCCTCGACCGGCGGATGGCCGGCCACGGGGATGGCACCGGCCCGGCGATAGGTGAGCGCGGCCGCCGCGGCCTCCAGCAAGGTGAGCGCGGCCGCGGCGGGCTCCGGCGAGGTGAGTGCGGTTGCGGCGGGCTCCGGCGGGGAGGGCGTGGTTGCGGCGGGCTCCGGCGAGGTGAGTGTGGTTGCGGCGGGCTCCGGCGAGGTGAGTGTGGTCGCGGCGGGCTCCGGCGAGGTGAGTGCGGTTGCGGCGGGCTCGCCCGATCCGAGCGCGGTGGGGGCGGGCTCCGGCGAGGGGGATGCGGTCGTCAGAGCTCTTTCGCCGATGTGGACGGTCTTGGACGCCCACGGCCGGCGGGCCGTCCCCACCAGCGCCGCCGCCAGCAGATCGGCAGGCAGCTCGGGCTGCTGCGGGCCGCCTCCCGGGACCGGTGCGGGCGCCGGCACCTGGCGCCCGTCGGCCCAGGCGGCGAGCGGTCGCAGCCCGGCCGGTGACCATTCACCCGCGACGGCGGCCGGCGCCCCACCCGCCGCGGCCAGCAACCACCAGGACTCGCGATGCCCGGGCGCCAGCGGCAACGACTCCCCGGACGCGTCGGTGAGGAACCCGTCGGCGCTGGGCATCACGCCGGCGAGCAGCATCGGCGCGTCCGTGCGCCATGGCTCGGCGGCCACCGTCGTCGTCCATCCCGCCAGCGCGGCCCGCAGCCCCATCGCCCCGGCCGGCGTGCTCAACGGCTGCGGCGTGCTGAATCTCTCCCGCACGAGCGCCCGCAGCGGCGCGGCCCCCGGATAGAAGCAGAGCGTCGCGTCGATCACCGTCCCCGGCAGCACGTCGGCGGCCGGCGGCTGGCCCGGCGCCGCGAACGACAGGATCAGCGCGAACCGCCCCGTCGCGGCGCCCAGCAGCCAGCTCCGCCGGGTGGTGATCGCTCCCTCGTCGCTGTCGACCTGGCCCAGGACCTGCCATCGGTCGCGGACCGGCGGCGTGGCGAGCACCTCCTCCTGGGCGACCGGGAAGCCGATCCGGGAGCGGACCGTCGCGGCCAATGCCGGGGGAAGCTCGTCGAGCCGTTCGTGACCGGAGACCAGCAGGCGGATCATCGCGAGCCCGCCGAGGAGCCGGTCGGCCCAGTGCGGGCCGATGCCCGCGACACCGCCCAGCCGCCGCACCGCCGAGGCCGCCCCCGGGGCCTGCGCGTCCACGAGACGGGCGGCCATCGTCTCGTACGGCTGGCGGCCGGCCTGCTGCGCCCCGGCCAGCCCCTGCTGCACCTGGTCGTCCAGCCAGCGCCGCAGCTCCGCCATGCCGGCCGCGACCCGCTCGGCGCGCTGTTGCCCGCGTTTGCGGGCTGCCTCGGCGTTGACCGGCCCGGGCTGCCGGGGAGCGGCCCGCGCCGCGCGGCCCGCCAGCCATTCCGTCACGAAGGCCGGTGGCGTGGCGGCCGGGTCGACGGCGGCGCCCTCGGCCCAGAGCAGGAGCAGGCCGAGGGCGTGCTTGCAGGGAAACTTTCGGCTCGGGCAGGAGCACTTGTAGGCCGGGCCGGAGAGGTCGACGCAGACCTGGTAGGGATTTCTGCCGCTGCCCCGGCACAGCCCCCACAGGACCTCGTCGAGCAGCCCGGCCTCCTGCCACTTCGAGGCGCTGCTGACCCCGCGCGCGCACTTCAGGGAGCTCGCGTCGGGGGCCAGCGCGATGACTTGGGCGGCGGACCAGCGTTCAACGGGCACTGGAGCACTGTAGAAGTGGGGTACGACATCAGTGAAGGAGCGGAAATGAAGGTCATCATCTTCGGCGCCACCGGCATGGTCGGCCAGGGCGCGCTGCGCGAGAGCCTGCTGGCCGCCGACGTCGAGGAGGTGCTGGCGGTGGGGCGCCGGCCCACCGGGGTGCGGCATCCGAAGCTGCGCGAGGTCACCCTGGCCGACTTCGCCGACCTGACGCCCATCGAGGACCGACTGCGCGGCTACGACGCCTGTTTCTACTGCCTCGGCGTCTCCTCGGTGGGGCTCGACGAGGCGGCGTACAGCAGGATCTCGTACGACTATCCGGTCGCGGCCGCGCACAAGCTCGCCGAGCTCAACCCCGCGATGACCTTCATTTACGTCTCAGGCGCCGGCACGGACCCCGACGGCCGGGCGAGGTGGGCGCGGGTCAAGGGCCGGACCGAGGTCGAGGTGATCAAGACCTTCCCGAACGGGTACGGCTTCCGCCCCGGCATCATCCAGCCGACGCACGGCGCCACCTCGAAGACCAGGGTCTACCGGGTGGGCTACACGCTCGCCGCGCCGCTGATCTGGTTGCTGAACAGGTTCGCGCCGAAGCTTGTGACCAGCACCGATCGCCTCGGTCAAGCCATGCTGCGGGCCGCGCGCACCGGCTTCGCCACCCACATCGTGGAGAACGCGGACCTGCGCTGACCGCGCCCCGACCAGCACCGCGCCGAAGGCGAGCGCCATGCCCAGCACCTGCACACCGGTGAGTGCCTGACCCAGGGCCGCCCACCCGACGACCGTCGCGACCAGCGGCGACAGCAGACCGAGCAGGGAGACCCGGGCGGCGTTCAGGCGCTCCAGACCGCGGAACCAGATCGTGTACGCCAGCGCGGTGCCGACCAGCGACAGGTACGCGTACCCGGCGATGTTGCTGCCCGTGAGCGTCGCCGGCAGCCCTTCCACCCCCAGCGCCAGCGGCGCGAGCAGCAGGCCGCCCGCGGTGAGCTGCCAGCCCGTGGTGGTGAGCAGGGACGCGTCCGGCCGCCCCCAGCGCTTGGTCAGCACCAGCCCGAGCGCCATCGAGGCCGTCCCGGCGAGCCCGGCCACCAGCCCGATCGGGTCGAGCCGGGCCTCGGCGGTCAGCACGGCCAGCGCCACCCCACCCGCGCCGACGACCGCGGCGAGCACCGTCCGCAGGGCGACCCGCTCGGTCAGCAGCAGCACGGTGAGACCGGCGACGAGCAGCGGCTGGGCAGCGCCGAGCACGGCCGCCATCCCGCCCGGGAGCCGGTACGCGCTGACGAACAGCAGGGCGAAGAACACCCCGATGTTGAGTGCCCCGAGCACCGCCGAGCGCCACCACCAGTCGCCGCGGGGCAGCCGGCGGGTCAGCGCGATCAGCAGCAACCCGGCCGGCAGGGCGCGCAGGGTGGCGGCGAGCAGCGGCCGGCCCGGGGGCAGGAACTCGGTGGTGGCGGCGTACGTCGTGCCCCAGACGGCCGGGGTCAGGGCGGTGACGAGCAGGACCGGCGGGCGCATCGCAACTCCCTCGACGAAAAGTATCTCGACATCAAGAGACTTGCTCAGGATTCCCTTCTTGTCAAGAAGCTCGATATCGAGAGAATGGATCCGTGGCACACACCGACGGCGTCGACCGGATCATCGAGCAGTGGCGGCACGAGCGTCCCGAGCTGGACACGGCCGCGATGGCGGTGTTCGGCCGGATCTTCCGGCTGGCCCGGATCGCCGGCGACGAGATGGAACGGGCCTACGCGGAGTTCGGCCTCGGCCGGCCCGAGTTCGATGTGCTGGCGACACTGCGCCGGGCGGGGGAGCCGTACGAGCTGTCGCCGGGCGCCCTGGCAGCTTCGATGATGCTCAGCACGGGCGGCACCACCGCGCGGCTCGACCGCCTGGAGAAGGCCGGCCTGGCGCAACGCCGCCCGTCACCCACCGACCGCCGGGGCGTGCTGGTCCGGCTGACGCCGCACGGCCGGGACATCATCGACCGCGCCCTCGGCGCCGGCCTGGCCCGGCAGCAGAGCCTGCTCTCCCACCTGTCACCGGCCGCCCAGCGCCAACTGGCCGATCTGCTCCGCGAGGCGCTGGACGCCCACGACAGCTAGCTAGGGCTTTCGCCCGACCCCGGCGTACATCGAGACGTAGGCCGGGTTCGGGCGCGGTTCCGGCTCGTCCTGCGCCCGCCACTCGCTGACCGGGGTGACGCCGGGCTCGACCAGCTCCAGCCCGGCGAACAGGTCGGTGAACTCGGCCCGGTCCCGCGGCCAGATGTTGGTGATGCCGGCCGCCAGCGCCGCGTCGTAGTCCGCCGCCATCTTCGCCGGCAGCGGGTCCTTCGTCGCGTTCGTCACCACCAGGTAGCTGCCGCTGGGCAGGGCGTCCATCAGGGTGCGCACGATCGGCGCGCCGGCGCCGTACCCCGCTATGAAGTGCAGCACCGCGACCAGCATCAGCGCGACCGGCTCGCCCAGGTCGAGGGTCTCGCGCAGTTCGGGGTGCGACAGGATCTGCTCGGGCGACCGCAGGTCGGCCTCGATGTAGGTGGTGCGGCCCTCGGGCGTGCTGGTCAGCAGCGCCCGGGCGTGCACCATCACCATCGGGTCGTTGTCGACGTAGACCACCCGGCTGTCCGGCGCGATGCGCTGCGCGACCTCGTGGGTGTTGTCGGCCGTCGGCAGCCCCGTACCGATGTCCAGGAACTGCCGGATGCCCGCCTCCGCGGCCAGATAGCGGGTGACCCGCTGCAGGAGGCGGCGGTTTTCCAGGGCGGCCAGCCGGGCCGTCGGGAAGGTCTTGAGGATCTCGTCGCCGGACGCGCGGTCGACCGCGAAGTTGTCCTTGCCGCCGAGCCAGTAGTTGTATCGGCGGGCCGGCTGCGCGGTCGTGCTGTCGATCTGGTCGCTCACGACGCCTCCAGGGTGGACACCCGGAGGATCTTATGCGGCGGCGCCATGCCCGGTGGGAACCACCTCCGCCTCCTTCGGCGGCGGCGGTGGGCTGCCATCGCCGAACGGCCGGCCGCCGAGCGCCGCCCGCCCGTGCTCGGTGAGCCAGTCGCCCAGCTCGGGGCCGGCGGGCACGATCCCGGTCGGGTTGATGTCGCGGTGCACCTCGTAGTAGTGCTGCTTGATGTGCACGAAGTCGATCGTGTCCCCGAAGCCCGGTGTCTGGAAGAGGTCGCGGGCATACGCCCACAGCACCGGCATCTCGGTGAGCTTCCGCCGGTTGCACTTGAAGTGGCCGTGGTACACGGGATCGAAACGCACCAGCGTGGTGAACAACCTCACATCGGCCTCGGTGATCGTCTCCCCGGCCAGGTAACGCTGACCCGCCAGCAGCTCGGAGAGCCGGTCCAGGCGGTCGAAGAGCCGATGGTACGCCCGCTCGTAGGCCTCCTGGTCGCCGGCGAAACCGGCCCGGTAGACACCGTTGTTGACGTCGGCGAAGACGACCTCGTTCACCTTGTCGATCTGCGCGCGCAGGTGCTCGGGATACAACTCGGGCGCGCCCGCGCGGTGATACTGCTTCCACTCCAGGCTCAGATCGATGGTGATCCGCGCGAAGTCGTTGGTGACCACCTGCCCGGTCGGCACGTCCACGATCGCGGGCACGGTGATGCCCTTGTCATAGCCGGGGAACCGGGCGAGGAAGGCGTCCCGCAGCCGCTCGATGCCGAGCACGGGGTCCCGCCCGCCCGGGTCCAGGTCGAAGGTCCAGCTTCGCTCGTCGTGGGTGGGTCCGGCGACGCCCATGGAGAGCACGTCCTCGAGCCCGAGCAGCCGCCGTACGATGATCGACCGGTTGGCCCACGGGCAGGCGCGGCTGACCACGAGCCGGTAGCGGCCGGGCTCGACCGGGTAGCCGTCGCGGCCGTCGGCCGTGATCCGGGTGCCGATGTAACGCTGGTCCCGGGAGAATTCACCGGACGGGTTGACGTAGGCCATACCGCTCATCGTGCCCGCAGCCGTGGTTTCTGGCAGGGTTGACAGATGAATGCGAAGGTCAGCAACTACCTGTCCCACTGGACGGCATGGGTCCCGGTCCTTGCCGTCGCCACCCTGATCCTGACGTGGGGCCGCGACCTGCCGCCGCCGGTGGTCGTCGTCAGCGGCCTGCTGCTGGCGGGCGCGGTGCTCGCGGCCGTGCACCACGCCGAGGTGGTGGCCCACAAGGTCGGCGAGCCGTTCGGCTCCCTTGTGCTGGCCGTGGCCGTGACCATCATCGAGGTCGCCCTGATCGTGACCCTGATGATCAGCGGCGGCGAGAAGACCCAGGCCCTGGCCCGTGACACGGTCTTCGCGGCCGTGATGATCACCTGCAACGGCATCCTGGGCCTGTCCCTGCTGGTCGGCGCGATCCGTCGGCGCATCGCCGTCTTCAACTCCGAAGGCACCGGCGGCGCCCTGGCCGCGGTGGCGACCATCGCCACCCTGAGCCTGGTCCTGCCCAGCTTCACCACCAGCCGCCCGGGACCCCAGTTCTCCCCGGCCCAACTGGGCTTCGCCGCGGTGGCGTCTCTCGCCCTCTACCTGCTCTTCGTCCTGGTGCAGACCCGCCGGCACCGCGACTACTTCCTGCCGATCACGACGGCCGGCGAGGTCATCGAGGAGGAGGCCCACCTCGACCCGCCGACGAAGAGGGCGGCGCTGACCAGCCTCGGCCTGCTGCTGGTGGCGCTGGTGGCGGTCGTCGGCCTGGCCAAGGGCGTCTCACCCTCGATCGAATCGGCGGTGGCGGCGGCCGGCCTGCCACAGGCGGTGGTCGGCGTGGTGATCGCCCTGCTGGTCCTGCTCCCGGAGACGATCGCGGCGGTTCGGGCGGCCGCGCGCGACCGCATGCAGACGAGCCTGAACCTGGCGCTGGGCTCGGCGATGGCCAGCATCGGCCTGACCATCCCGGCGATCGCCATCGCCATGATCTGGCTGCCGGGGCCGCTGCTGCTGGGCCTGGGCGGCACCCAGATGGTGCTGCTGGCGCTGACGGTGGCGGTGGGAACGCTGACTGTGGTCCCCGGCCGGGCGAACGTCCTGCAGGGCGGGATCCACGTGGGATTGCTGGCGGTCTTCCTCTTCCTGGCCGCGAGCCCATGATCGCGTTCACCCTGCCGAGACCGCTCACCAGACCTTGCCGGCCTGTTGGCGGATCGCGCGGTTGATCCGGTTGAAGAAGTTGGTCATCGCGATCTCCAGGATGATCGCGTTCAGCTGCTTCTCGCTGAAGTGGTCGGCGGCGTCGTCCCAGATCTCGTCGGTCACGCCCGGCGCGCCGTCCTGGAGCCGGGTGGCGGCCTCGGTCAGGGCCAGGGCCGCCCGCTCCTCCTCGGTGTAGAACGGCGTGTCGCGCCACGCGACCACGTTGTGCAGCCGCTCGTCTGTCTCACCGGCCTTCCGCGCCGACTCGATCGAGGCGAAGACGCACGGGCTGCAGCCGTTGATCTGGCTGGTACGCAGATGGACCAGCGACAGCAGGTGGTTGTCCACGCCACCGGCGTGAATCGCCTTGTAGAGGTGCTGGATCGCGGTGATCACATCGGGGCTCGCCGAGCCGTTCATGCGTGCTTCCATGGGTCTTGCTCCTTCATCGGTTACCTGCGCCCCTCCGGGCCCGTCATCACCCATGACGGAGCAGAGCCGAGGAAGGTAACAACATGTCCGACACCAGCCCGACGGACCCGCTGGCCGAGACGTTCGAGGCCCAGCGGGGCCGGCTGCGCGCGGTCGCCTACCGCATGCTCGGATCGCACGCCGACGCCGAGGACGTGGTCCAGGAGACCTGGCTGCGACTCTCCCGCCAGGACGCGGCGACCATCCACAACCTCGCCGGCTGGCTGACCACGGTGGTCGGCCGGATCAGCCTCGATGTCCTGCGATCGCGCCAGGCCCGCCCGGAGGCGTCCTACGACGACCGCTCGGCCGAGCTGGTGGCGACGCTCGACGACAGTCCTGTCCCCGAGGACGACGCGGTGCTCGCCGACTCGGTCGGGCTCGCGCTGGTCGTCGTCCTGGAGTCGCTCGGGCCGAGCGAGCGGCTGGCGTTCGTGCTGCACGACCTGTTCGCGGTGCCGTTCGACGAGATCGGCCAGATCCTCGGCAAGTCGACCGCCGCCACCAAGATGCTCGCCAGCCGCGCCCGCAGGAAGGTGCAGGCGATCGAGCGGCCGGCCGGCGTCGGACGGGAGCAGCGAGAGGTGGTCCAGGCCTTCCTGGCGGCGGCTCGCGGCGGCGACTTCGAGGGTTTGCTACGGGTGCTCGATCCCGAGGTGCGACTGACCGCCGACACCCCGTCCGGCGTAGTCGTCATCCTTGGCGCCACCAAGGTCGCAGCCGGCGCGCAACTGTCCGCCGGCGCAGCCGCACAGGGGTGGATGGCGCTCGTGAACGGCCTCCCAGGGATCATTTCCTGGCGCGAGGACGGCACCCCGCTCGCGGTCATCGCGTTCACCGTCGTCGACGGCCTGATCACCGACATCGAGGTCGTGAACGACCCGGCCAAGCTCGCGCTGATGGAACTGCCGGATCCGGCATGAGGCCCTGCCGGGGAAGGCCGCCGCTGATCGCCTTGCTCGTCGGAAGCCGGGTTGACGCTTCTGCCGCCAGCGGATGCCGCACCGTCGATCCGAGCCGGGCTTCCGGCAGCTCAGCCGCCGAGCACGGCCCGCAGGCGCGTCGCCTCCCTCGCCAGGCGGGTGCTGCCGGGCTTCGCCGCCGCTTCCGCCAGGTTGGCGATCTCCGCCTGGGCGCCCACCTCCGACGCCACCAGGGTGGCCAACTCCAGCAGATCCGGCAGGCCGCGCGGCGTATGCGGCAGCAACAGCGGAACGGCGACCGCCAGGACCTCCCACACCGCCACGGAAGCCCCGGCGCGGTGGGCGTCGGTCAGGGCGAGCACCACCCTGTTGAGCTTCACCGTGCCGTCGGCGCACAGGTCGCCCACGTCGGCGCCCATCGCCGCCGTGAACGGGGCGTCGCCCCCGGCAAGGGCGAGGAAGGCGTCGACGGCTGCCACCCGGTCGGACTCGTGGCGGGCACCGAACGCGTATGTCATGGCCAGGGTCATCGCCGGGCCGATCGGGCCGGCGCCTTCCGCCAGCTGAAGCAGCACCGAGCCGCCGCCGCGGTTGTCCTGGTCGGCCAGGCCGGCCATCGTCGTCAGGCTCCAGGCTGCCGAGATCTCCCGGTGGTGGGGCGACACCATCGGCAGGATGCCCCAGTGGTCGATGAGGTCGTATCCGAAGTGCTGCGGCTGCGGTCGCCGTTCCAGCGACGTCAGGTGGTTCTCGAGGAGGCCGCCGGCGCGGGCCGGCTGCAGGTTGACCATGACGCGGCGGCCGGTGGGGGACTGCTGCACCATGCGGGTGCTCGTCGGGTCGGGCAGGCCGCCCGCCGCCAGCCACCCGGCGAACTGCCGGCCCGCTGCCGAGGTCAGCCTCCCGGCACCGGCCAGCACTGTGTCGTCGACCGGGCGGGGCACTCGCAGCAGGGCCTGCTCGAAATCCGCCGGCCATGGCTGCCAGCCTTCGGACTCCGCGCGGCGCAGCCGGGACAGCAGGGTCTCGGCGTCGAGGCTGCCGTTGACCAGGCTCGGCGTGGCGACCAGCTCCGGCACCGGCTTGCGCATCACCTCCACCGCCAGCTCCGCGATGCGCAGCGCCAGGGCGCCGCCCGGGGTGGCGATCAACGGGTTTCGGGTGACCGGGGCCTCCTCGCGGGCGGCGCGGACCGCGGCGAGCAGGCGGTGCCACGCGTTGCCGTGGCGATGGGGTCTCAGGATGCTGTTGAGGGCCTCGCCGAGCAGGACCAGCCGCGTCTCGTTCCACCTCCGGTCGGCGAGGTCATTCGCGTGGCGGTCGAGGATGGGATCGAGCACGTCGGCGAGGGCGGTTGTCCGCAGCGCGACGATGCCTGCCAGGACGCGTTCCCAGCGGACACCCGACTCGTCGTGGAAGAGGGCGACCACCTCCTCGGCCAGCTCCACCGCGTCGGCGATCGGCGGTGGCATCGCGGCGGGCGGCGCGGGCGGGGGCAGCGTGCGGTTGGCCGGCGGGCGCGCGGGTGCGGGGAGGGCGGGCTTCGCGCCGTGCCGGTCGAGCAGGGTCTGTGCGCGTTCTTTGATGTCGAGGGCCGGGTGGTCCAGCGCGACGGCGACGGTCTCCAGCACCTCGGCGGCGCGGTCCGGCTCGCGGCGGGCGACCTTTTCCAGCCAGCTGAGCTGGGCCTTGACGAGGCCCTTCTCCTTGCGGACCAGCACGGGACGACTCGCCTCCAGCACCGTCTCCAGCTCGACGCGGCCGTCGTCGTCGAGAGCTCGCAGCGCGCGCTGGGCGAGGGTGGCGATGGTGGCGGGCGCGTCGGGCAGCAGCTGGGCATAGTCGAGCGTGTGGCCGGCGAGCTCGTCGGCGGTCGGTGCCAGCGCGTCGTGCAGCATGGCGAACGGGCGCAGCCAGGCGGGCCGGTCACCGCGGACGAGACGGTCCACGGTGGCGCCGATGATCTGCCGGCGGTCGAGCCGGCCCTCGGCCACGAGCCGAGCCACGGCGGACGGGAACGCCGGGGCGCTCTGCCAGCTGCCGCTTTCCGGGCTGTGGTGACCCACGTTGAGGTCGCTGCCCAGGCCGTCGATGGTGAACAGCGAGGGCAGCAGGAGGTCGAGATAGGGGCTGTCCCGGAGCCGATCGACCATCGGGACCGGCTTGCCGTCCGTCTGGAAGAGTCGCATCTCGTTGAACCAGCCTCGGACCACGCCCTCGGTCACCGGCGGGTCAACGTTTCCCGCGCGCAGCAGGGCCGCGGCGAACAACCACTCGCCCGACCAGGGCTCTCGCGGCGAGACCCGGTCGGCCAGCCGGACGCCGAGGTCGCCCAGCCACGGCAGCGCCCGGGCGTGGGCGATCTCGAGGAAGCGGTCGGTGGGGACCATGCTCCAGTTGTCACGCATCTGGCGGCGGCAGAGCATGGCTGCCGCCCGGGCCGCGGTCGGCAGGCAGCCGACGGCGATCAGGGCATATCCGCGGACGGGATTCTCACCGGCTTGCCACCACTGCTCGGGGCCCATCGCCTTGATCCGGGTCTCGAACTCGCCCGCGAACGCCACGCGTCGCTCCTCGGCGGCCTCGACGAGCACACCGGTCAGCTTGTCGAGCTCGCCGTCGCGGGTGAGGCGTTCGAGCGTCTCCCACTCGAGACTCACGCCATCGCCTCGTCGCCGGCGCGGACCATGCGGACGGCCAGCGCGTGCTTGCACGGCCCGCGTTCGCCCCGGTGTTTCGCCCACCACGGGCAGGTGCAGGAGGACAGCCGGACGTGGTATTTCTCCTCGCCGCTGCGCACGACCGCGACGTCCCCGTCGAGACTCACCGCACCCGCCGCCACGAGGGCCCGGGCGCCGATCAGCCGGGGATTCATCTTCTCCACCACGTCGGCCGCGTAGGGCAGGGTGCGGTGGAAATAGCCCGCCTCGGCCACGTCATAGCCGACCCGGCCCGCCGCGCCGAGCTGGGTCAACGCCTCCAGGATCCGGTCTCTCCCCAGGCCCGCGGCCTCGGCGAGCGCGTCGACGTCGATCGCCGGATCCCAGGAGAGCAGCGCGCTGACCAACTCGGCGTCGTCCGCTGCCTCGTCGCTCGCCAACGACTCGAGCACCGCGCCCTCACCGGAGAAGCCTCTGTATGGCTCCGGTGACAACGTCACCGACAGCCGCATCGCGGGCATGCTCAGCTCCCAGGTGCTCGCCACCGGGCCGCTGCCGGTCGCGATCGCCGGACCGTACACGCGCAGCGCCGTCGCACTCCGCAGGAAGGGCTTGAGGGCGGCCAGCCGGCCCGCGCCCGGCAGGCAGATCGCGCCGGGCACCGGCCGGGACGTGAGGCGCAGCGTCCGTCCCGCCGGCAGCGCCCACAGCACCGAGCGGTCGCCGGCCGGCAGCCGGTTGAGCAGGGTGCGGGTCTCGGCCACGCTGATCTCGGCCCGCGGGTCGAAGCGGGCCGTCAGCACCTGGGCCTCGGCGAAGCCGCGCAGCCAGCGCGACGGCAGCGGCACTTTGCGCTCGACGAGCGGGCCGTCGAACGTGGTCACGGTGAGGTCGTCGGGGCCGACCGCGAGGTGCAGCGGGTCGGCCGCGCCGACGACCCGGGTGAGCGCGCGCCGCAGCGGCAGGTTGACGTCGACGTTGGTGGTGCCGTGGGCGATGATCTCGCCGTCGATGCCGGCGGGCAGCACGTCGAGCCGGGCGTAGACGCCGCAGCAGCCGGAGAACGACTCGAAGCGCAGCCGGTCGGAGCCGGCGGTGACCACCGGGTCGAGGCTGGCCGGGCTGACCGGCCGGAAGTAGCGGGTGCGGGCGACCTCGGCGACGGCCAGCAGGCCGGTCGCCGCGGCGGCGGGCTCGGTCAGGAAGCCGGTGAAGAACCGTGGATGCGCCGCCGGGCCACCGGAGGTCTGCAAGGTGAGCCCGGCGGCCGGGGCCAGCGCCGATGAGCCGAGGTAGGAGTATGCCGCGGAGACCATGCGGAGAAGGTAGACACGGGGTACGACAACTTCGCCGCGCGGGTCCAGATCGGCACCGATCGCGTCCGGCTGGTACGTCCGCAGGGTGACTCTGATGCCCGCGGCCCGGTCCCGCCGGTTGCCGCCGAAGCGCCACCATGGGTTCCAGGTCAGGACCCGCATGGTCGGACCGCAAGCCCGCCGGGTTTAGATGGCACGGTGAGCCGACCCGTGCTGCTGCTGGATCTCGACGGGGTGCTGAACCCCTTCGCCGCGTCCTCCTGCCCCGACGGATATCTCGAACACGAGTTCTACCCCGGTGAGGGCCCCGAGCGATATTGCCCGGCGCACGCCGCGTGGATCACCGACCTGGCCGCGGCCGGTGACCTGCACTGGGCGAGCGCCTGGGGCGAGGACGCCAACACTCTCTTCGGCCCCAGGCTGGGCATCGGGGCGCTGCCGGTGGTGCCGTTCCCGCCGCTGCCGTTTCCGCCGGAGGCCAAGGTGCCGGCGGTGTCGGCGCTGGTGGGTGATCGCCCGGCCGCCTGGATCGACGACAACCACACCGAGGCGG
Organism: Actinoplanes sp. ATCC 53533; assembly: GCF_003947245.1. Classification (NCBI taxonomy): domain Bacteria; kingdom Bacillati; phylum Actinomycetota; class Actinomycetes; order Micromonosporales; family Micromonosporaceae; genus Actinoplanes; species Actinoplanes sp. ATCC 53533. The sequence continues at coordinate 50,357 of NZ_QHHV01000132.1, forward strand.
GCCGTCGCTGGGCGGCCGGGCGATCGGCGCCCACCCTGCTGGTGCCGATCGACTCGGCGGTCGGCTGGACCCGCTCCGACGTGGACCGGGTGCTGGACTGGGTGGCGGCCCTGGATCGATGAAGGGCTCAAGCGTTTTGCCAGAGGCCGATCAGGTTGCCCTCGGTGTCGTTGACGTAGGCCGCGAAGCCCATGTCACCGACCGGCTGCCGGCCGATGGCCACCGAGCCGCCCAGCTTTTCCACCCGGGCCACCGCGTCGTCCAGGTCGTCGACGCCGATGACGATCACCGGGCCGGTGATCGGGCCCTGCTTGGCGAGCATGCCGCCGTTGATGCTGCCGGGCTCGCTGGGCCGGCCGGACTCGTCGCCCGGGGTGGTCGTCGCCAGCGTGTAGCCCATCTCGGGCATGGTCTGCAGCTGCCAGCCGAAGGCCTCGCGGTAGAAGGTGTGCGCCCGGTCGGCGTCGTCGAACGGGACCTCGAAGTGGACTACTTTGTCCATGACCCCTCCTCAGGGGATGCGGGTTTACGCTCCCTGACGACGCTAGACCCGGGCACCGACAAAATCGCGGGTTCACTCCCGGACGCGCAGTTCCCGTTCGAGTTCGGCGATCACCGTGCGCAGGTCGTCCAGGCGCTGGCTGATCGCGATGCGGTCCAGCTCGTCCGGCACGCCGTCGCCGTCGGAGTCGTAGTCCGCCGCCAGGCCCTCGGTCATCTCCAGCCGGCGTACCTCCTCCATCGAGTTCACGATGACCGCGATCAGGATGTTGACCAGCAGATTCACCGTGATCAGGATGTAGCTGACGTAGTAGACGAGGGTCCACGTCGAGACCGCCAGGCCCTGCTCGATCAGCTCCGGCAGGTTCTCCTGGGAGAGCAGCACGAAGAGGGTCAGCACGGCGCGGCCGATCGTGCCGTACTGCTCGGGGTAGCGATCGGCGAAGATCAGCCAGCCCGCCATGCCGTACACGTAGAGAGTGACGAGCGCGAGCGCGAGAAAGCCGCCCACGCCCGGCAGGCTGCGCAGCAGCGCCGAGACGATGGTCCGCAGGCCGGGGGAGAAGCGGACCAGCCGCAGCACCCGGGCGATCCGGATGATCCGCAGGGCGGTCGTTTCGCCGTGCAGGGCGGGTATGAAGACGGCCAGCGTCACGGCGAAGTCGAAGACGTTCCAGCCGTTGCGGAAGAAGTCCTGCGGCCGCCGGCCGTACGCCAGGATCCGGACCGCGATCTCGGCCAGGAACAGGATGCGGAACGACCATTCCAGCCCGTGCAGCAGGGGGAGGGCATGCGCCAGGTGCGGGTACGTCTCGAGGCCGAGCACGATCGCGTTCGCACCGATGACGACGATGATCAGCACTTCGAACAGGCGCGAACCGGTGATCCGCGCACACCACCGGGTGACCTTCGACATCTGTCGACCCTACAAACGAGGCTGCCGCACGGTGCGGCCACGAAGCGCGCGAAGATTTCCCCCGGGGCGTGTCGAGAACGGATCGAGGACTCCGACTCACCCGTGGAAGTGCCCCACCCGGGGCGCCCGAGGGCTGGGAGACTGAGCCATGAAGTACATGCTGATGATGTTCGGCGACGGCGCGACCATGATGCGGACCCGCAGCCAGGAATGGGTCGGCGAGATGATCGAGTTCATGGGTTCGTTCAACGCCGGCCTGGAGAAGGCCGGTGAGCTGGTCGAGGCGCGCGGGCTCGCCGATCCCACCTCCGCCAAGACGGTGAGCCTGGTCGACGGCCAGGTCGTCGTCACCGACGGGCCGTTCGCCGAGGCCAAGGAGTCGCTGGCGGGCTACTGGGTCCTCGAGGTGCCCGGCGAGCAGCGCGCGATCGAGCTGGCCGGCGAGGTTGTCGTCTGGGCCGAGCGGGTCGAGCTGCGCGAGGTTCCCGATGGGCCGCCCGAGCAGTGACCACGGATCAGCCCGGGGTCGAGGACCTGCTGCGTGAGCTCGCGCCGCAGGTCCTCGGGGTCCTCATCCGCCGGTACGGCCAGTTCGACGCCGCCGAGGACGCGGTCCAGGAGGCGCTGCTCTCCGCCGCTCTCAAGTGGCCGGTCGAGGGCGTGCCCGACAGCCCGCGCTCCTGGCTGATCACCGTGGCGGGCCGCCGCCTGGTCGACGAGTGGCGCAGCGAGAGCGCCCGGCGGGCCCGCGAGGAGCAGGTCGTGCTGCTCGAGCCCGCCGACCCGGCCGCCGCCGTCGACCAGGACGACACCCTCGCGCTGCTGTTTCTCTGCTGTCATCCGTCGCTGTCGCCGCCCTCGCAGCTCGCCCTGACCCTGCGCGCGGTCGGCGGCCTGAGCACCGCGGAGATCGCCCAGGCGTTCCTGGTGCCCGAGGCCACCATGGCCCAGCGGATCAGCCGGGCCAAGCAGCGGATCCGCGGCAGCGGCCTGGGCTTCGAGGCGCCGCCGCCCGCCGAGCGGGCCGACCGGCTGCAGGTCGTGCGGCAGGTGCTCTACCTGGTCTTCAACGAGGGTTACACGACCAGCGCCGGACCCGAGCTGCAGCGCGCGGAGCTGACCACCGAGGCGATCCGGCTGGCCCGGATGCTGCACCGGCTGCTGCCCGGCGACGGCGAGACGGCCGGGCTGCTGGCGCTCATGCTGCTCACCGACGCCCGCCGCGCGGCGCGGACCGACGCGCACGGGGCGCTGGTGCCGCTGGACGAGCAGGACCGCAGTGTGTGGAACGCCGCGTACATCGCCGAGGGCGTCGCGCTGGTCTCCGGGACGCTGGGGCGGGGGCCGCTGGGGACGTACCAGTTGCAGGCCGCGATCGCGGCGGTGCACGACGAGGCCGGCACCGCCGAGCAGACCGACTGGCCGCAGATCCTCGCCCTCTACGAGGTGCTGGAGCGGGTCTCGCCGGGGCCGGTGGTCACGCTGAACCGGGCGGTGGCCGTGGCCCGGGTGCGCGGTCCGCTGGCCGGGCTCGCGGCGCTGGCCGAGCTCGACGGCGACGCGCGGATGGCCGGCAACCACCGGCTCGAGTCCGTCCGCGCGCACCTGCTCGAACTGGCCGGGCAGCAGGCCGCCGCGCACGATTGCTACCTGCGGGCGGCCGAGATGACGGCCAGCCTGCCCGAGCAGCGGTATCTGACCCTGCGGGCCGCGACGCTGGCGACCCGTACCTCATCCGAACATTGACCCGGCCCGGTGCCGGGCATGATGGTGCGGTGACCGACGTTCCCAAGGGCCTGATCCTGCTGGTCGAGGACGAGCGGCCGATCGCGGACCTGGTCCGGCTCTACCTGAGCCGGGACGGCTTCGGCGTGCACGTCGAGCACGACGGCGCGGCCGGGCTGGCGGCGGCCCGCCGGCTGCGGCCGGTCGCGTGCGTGCTGGACATCGCGCTGCCCTCGATGGAGGGCACGGAGATCTGCCGCCGGCTGCGCGCGGAGGGTGACTGGACGCCCGTCGTCTTCCTCACCGCTCGCGACGACGAGGTCGACCGGATCCTCGGCCTCGAACTCGGCGGCGACGACTACCTCACGAAGCCGTTCAGCCCGCGCGAGCTGGTCGCCCGGGTGCGCGCGCTGCTGCGCCGCGCGGCCGGGCCACCCGACGGCGGCCGGGTACGGACCCTCGGCCCGTTGCTGCTCGACTCGGGCCGGCACGTGGTCACCGTGCACGGCTCGCCGCTGACGCTCACCCCGACCGAGTTCGACCTGCTCGCCCACCTGCTGGGCCGCCCGGGGCGGGTCTTCACCCGGGAGGAGCTGCTGGCCAGCGTCTGGGGGTACGCCTCGCACGCGGGCACCCGTACCGTCGATGTGCACGTGGCCCAGGTCCGCGCGAAGCTGGGGCCGGCCGCGAACCTGATCCGCACGGTCCGCGGAGTCGGTTACACCGCCGATGCGTAGCATCCTGGGCACCCTGTCCGGCCGGACCGTCCTGGTCACCGCGGCCACCGCCGTCATCGCCGTCATCGTCACCGCCCTGGTCGCGCTGCCCATCGCCGTGCGCTCGGCCAACAACGCGGCCCGCGACGAGCTGGTGGAGAAGTCGGCGCTCGCCGTCGAGCTGCTCGCCACGGAACGCCAGGTCGCCCGCGAGCGGATCGTCTCCCGGCTGCGCGCGGACGGCGTCGACGTCTACCTGATCCGGCGCGGCGCCGTCGACCGGGCCGGCCTGCCGGACCGGGTGATCAGCCAGGTCGCCGGCGGCGCGGCCGTCGAAACCCGGGGCGTCATCGGCGGGCAGGCGGTGCTGATCGTCGGCCGGCCGCTGCGCGGCAACACCAGCGGGGTCGTGCTGACCCGCGACGTCGCCTCCGGTACGGCCGCCCGGGTCCTCGGCGGCGTGTGGGTGGCGCTGCTCGCCGGGTTGTTCGGCGGTGTCCTCGCCGGTGCGCTGCTGGCCCGGTTCATCGCCCGGCCGCTGCGGCAGGCGGCGGTGGCCGCGGGCCGGATGTCGGCCGGCGACCGGTCGGTGCGCCTGGTGGTGCGGCCGCCGGCCGAGGTGGCCGAGCTCGCGGCGGCCCTCAACCAGCTCGGCGCGGCGCTGCAGATCAGCGAGGGCCGGGAACGGGATTTTCTGCTGTCGGTGTCGCACGAGCTGCGGACCCCGCTGTCCACGATCCGCGGCTACGCCGAGGCCCTGGCCGACGGGGTCGTGGCGGCCGAGGGCGCGCCCCGGGCCGGGCAGACGATGCTGGCCGAGGCGGACCGGCTCGACCGGCTGATCTCCGACCTGCTGGTGCTCGCCCGGCTGGAGGCCGCGGACCTGCCGGTCGACATCGTGCCGGTGGACCTGGCCGACCTGGTCGGCTCGGCCGCCGAGGCGTGGGCGCCGCGCTGCGGGCCGGACGGTCCGCGGCTGGGCACCGAGCTGCCCACCGAACCGGTGCTGGTGGCCACCGACCCCGGCCGCATCCGCCAGGTCATCGACGGGCTCTGCGAGAACGCGCTGCGGGTCGTGCCGCCGGGCGCCCCGCTGATCCTGGCGGTGCGGGCCGGTCCGCAGGGCGGCGTGCTGGAGATCCGCGACGGCGGCCCCGGCTTCACCGACGAGGATCTGGCGGTGGCGTTCCAGCGCGGTGCCCTGCACCAGCGTTACCGCGGCATCCGCCGGACCGGCAGCGGCCTCGGGCTCGCGCTGGCCGCGCGGCTGGTCGGGCGCCTCGGCGGCACCATCGCGGCCGGGCACGCCCCCGAGGGCGGCGCGATGTTCACCGTGACCCTGCCGTACCCGACCGGGCCTTACCCAACCCGAACATGACGCTGATCCGGCCCGTGCACGGCCGGCGCAGTCTTTGCCGCATGACACGAACCCGTATCGCGCTGACCATGACCACGCTGGGCCTCGCCGGGCTGCTCGGACTGACCGGCTGCGCCGCCGGTACGGCCCCGCCCACCGCCCCGGTGGCCGCCGCCGCGGACGTCGCGGACGAGGCCTACGCGCTCGCCGCCGTGGGCCTGACGACCGGCCTGGAGGCCGACCCGGCGCCGTCGGCCTCGACCGGTAGCGGCGAGGCCGGCACCGACAAGGCCGGCACCGACAAGGCACGCAGGCACCCGGGGGTGCGCAGGTTCCTGAAGAAGAACACCCTGCACGGCGAGATGACGGTGCAGGGCAAGAACGGCGTCAAGACCGTCGTCGTGCAGCGCGGCACGGTCACCGCCGTGGACGCCACGACGGTGAGCGTCAAGTCGGCCGACGGCTTCACCCAGTCCTGGACCTTCGGCGACAAGCTGCGGGTCGTGCAGGACAGGAAGACCGTGGCGACCGCCGCGATCAAGAACGGCGCGGAGATCGGCATCGCCGGCGCGAAGGACGGCGACCGGAGCGTCGCCCGGCTGGTGGTGATCAAGTAGCGATCGGGTCCAGGGCCCGCGCTCTTGGACCAGCGCGGGCCCTGTCCCCGCCCCCCGGAGAAGAAGGTCGGTGCCGGGTCACTGCAGGATGGCGCCCATCGGCGACATCAGCAGCTTGCCGAAGGCCTCGGCGGTGCCGTCCAGCCGGGCCCGCTCCCGGCCCAATGCCTGCAGGTCATGGCGTACGCACCAGAGCTTCTGCGAGTTACGCCAGGCCACGTTGCGGGTGTACTCGATCAGCTCGCCCTGCCACCAGTCGTCCAGGTCGCCGTTCATCATGTCGATGATCAGCTGCCACTTCTCCAGGAAGCCGCGGCGCAGGCCGGGGATGGATTCCGCGAAGATGTCGTTGATCTGCAGGTAGTCGTGGTGCTGGTCGCTGTCGTCGACCGGGTCCGAGCCCAGGTGGTCGAACGTCGTCACCAGCGCGAACGGCAGGTCGAAGTTGATGTGAGCGTTCACCCCGGCGGCAGCCGACGGCAGCGGCCGCGCGTCCGGCCCGGGAATCCGGTGGAACAGCACGGACCAGGCTCGCGGGCAGCCGGCGCTGGCGTCCGACCACTGGCGCAGGGCGTCGAAGTAGCGGGCGGCGAACTCCACGTCGAGCCGGGCCAGGAACGCCGGATCGGCGAACCGGCCCGCGTACAGGCGCTCGAGCACGCTGCTCGTGATGGTCAGGTAGAGCTTGTTGAAGTCGGCGAGCGGGTTGCTCCGCAGCAGCGGCGGCACCCGCTCCAGGACGTCCTGGAGCTTCGCGAGCTGGTCGACCACCGCGGGTACGTCGTCGGGGTGCCCGGCCAGCACTTCGGCCATGTCCTGGCGGACAGGTCCCCAGACGGATTCGGTGATCATCGCGGTCCTCCACACACGGAACTTCCTGGCGGAGGCCCTCCAGCACCGCCCGGCGGCCTGGATCGCCGGCCGGCCGGGCGGTGCTCCCCCGAACGAGAGTCAGCCTGTCACCGGCCGGACGTAGGGGGATCGGTAGAACGACGTATTCCGCGTACGCATGTAACGAAAAGGTCACGCCGCCCGGAGGAAGACGCGGCTGGCCTGCACCCGGGTGCGCACCTGGAGCTTGTCGAAGATGTGCCCGACGTGCACGCCGACCGTGCGCTCGCTGATGAACAGGGCCTGACCGATCTCCCGGTTGGTCAGCCCCTCGGCGACCGCCGCCAGGACCTCCCGCTCGCGGTCGGTCAGCACGCTCAGCGCGTCGCCGGACTCGCGGCCCGGTGGCGGGATCGGCAGCGTGTCCTCGTCGCCGGTCAGGGCCACCCGGGCCCGGGCCGCCACCGCGGTGATCTCGGCCGCGAAGGGTTTGGCGCCCATCGCTCGCGCGGTCGCGTACGCCTCGCGCAGCGCCATCGTGGCCGCCGCCCGGCCCTTGTTCGACCGGCCCGGCCGGCGGGCGAAGGTCGCCTCGGCCTGCCGCAACCGGGAATACGCCGCGGGGTAGGGCTGCTTGCGCCGGTCCCACGCCGTCGCGGACCTGGCCCACAGCTCCGGGTCGTTGCGGTCGTCGATGCGGCTCTGCTCGGCCGCGCACAGGTCGAGGTAGCCGTCGACCACGGCGCGCACCGGCGCCGCCGCGTTGCCCGCGCCCCGGGCCATCCGCTCGACCACGGTCCGCAGCCGGCGCACCGCGCCCGCATCCACCGGCACCTCGCCGCTGGCCTGCGCCTCCGCCTCGGCGCGCAGCCCGTGCCAGGCCAGCACGCCGAGCAGCACCAGGTCGTCGGAGCGGGTCTCGGTCAGGCCGCGCTGCACGGCCGCCCGGGCCTCCGCGTGCCGGCCCTGCCACATGGCCAGCCCGGCCCGCAGGGTCAGCATCGGCAGCACGTGCCGGGCGCCGCCGCCGGCCAGGATGGTCGCCACCGCCTCCAGATCGCGGTCGGCCTGCTCGACGTCGCCGACGCCGACCCACAGCCGGCAGCGGGAGAGCAGCAGCTCGACCGCGTCCGCACCGGACGGGCGATCCCGCATGGCCGTGTCGAGCACCTTCTCCATCTCGGCCCAGTCGCCGACCCGGAACAGCCCGTTCGCCGCGATCGCCAGCAGCCGGGTCTGATATGTGCGCCCCAGCCCGATCGCGGCGAGCTTGCCCGCGCCCCGGCGGGCCACCAGGACGCCCTCCTCGACGCTGTTCAGCGGCCCGGTGAGCAGCTCGGCCAGGTGCAGGTAGGCGCAGCCGATGTCGTCCGGGTGCCCGGAGCGCTCGGCGATCTCCACGGCCTGCCGGATCACCGCCAGGCCGGCGTCCGGGTCCTGGAGGAACGCCAGGCTGAAGCCGAGCGCCGCGCTGGCCCGGACCAGGTCGGCGGTCGAGCCGTCGGACTTCTCGGCCAGCTCCAGCGCGTCGCGGGCGCGGACCCCGGCGTCGGCATACCGCCCCAGGTGCACCAGCAGCTCGGCCAGGTGCGCCGCCGCGCTGGCCTTTTCCGACGGGGTGCACTCGGGGAACGCCAGCGCCCGCTCGTATTCGACCTCCGCCGTGGCCGACCGGCCGGCCGCCGCCAGGTAGCGGGCCCGGCGCAGGTGGATCTCGCAGCCGCCCGGCCCGTCCGGGCGGGCGGCCAGCTCCTCGAGCCGGGTCAGCGCGCGCTGGTGCTCGCCGCAGCGGTGCGCCGACTCGGCGGCGTGCGCCAGCAGGTCGGTGCGCTCGGGCCCGTCGTCGCAGCCCAGCTCCAGCGCCATGCTCCAGTAGCGGTGCGACTCGGCATAGCCGTAGAGCTGCTCGGCGGCGTGGGCGGCGGCGACCACCGAGGGCATCGCGCGGGACGGCTCGCCGGCCTGCCGCCAGTGGTGGGCCAGCCGCGCGTGGTCCGGGGCGCCCGGGACCGCCTCCAGCGCCTCGGCATACCGGCGGTGCCGGGCGGCGCTCTCGGCGGGCAGCACCTCGTGCTCCAGCACCTCGGCGACGACCTGGTGGCGCAGCCGGTAGCCGTCGGCCGCGCTGGTCAGGAAGCGGTGCGCGACCGCGGCCCGGACCGCCTCGATCAGCTCCGCCTCGGGCAGCGGCAGGACCCGGGCCAGCAGGGCGTGCTCGACCGGCTCGACCCCGGCGGCGACGGAGTGCACCACGTCGTGGGCGTGCTGGGGCAGCTCGTCGACCCGGGACAGGAAGATCTCACGCAGCGTGTCGGAGAGCTCGATCCGGCCGTCGCGCAGGTCGCGGGAGAGCTCCTCGACCACGAACGGGTTACCGCCGCTGCGCTTGTAGACCCGGTCGGCGTCCTCCGGGGCGACCTCGGCGCCGGCGATGGCGGCGACCAGCTCACCGGTCGACTCACGGTCGAGCGGGGCCAGGTCCAGCACGCGTACGGAGCGCAGCCGGCGCAGCTCGGCGAGCACGCGCCGGAGCGGGTGGGAGCCGTGCAGCGACTCCGAGCGGACCGCGGCCAGCACCGACAGGTTGATCTCACCGAGGCCGGCCAGCAGGTACAGCAGCAGTTGCCGGGTGCTGCGGTCGGCCCACTGCAGGTCGTCGAGGACGAGCAGCAGCCGGCGGCCCTGGGCGAGCGAGCGCAACTGCCGGGAGACCCGTTCGAGCAGGACACCCGCGCCGTCCTGGCCGGTGGCGGCGTCCACCGGGCCGGTGTCGGCGTCCACCCCGGCGCGGCGCAGCGCCTGCAGAACCGGGTGCAGGGGAGAGGCGTCGCCGATGTCGAGACAGGTGCCGGACAGCACGGCGGCACCCGCGTCACGCAGGGTCTCCGCGGTCTCCCGCAGCAGCCGGCTCTTGCCCACGCCGCTCTCGCCGGTGACGAAGACCGCCGCGGTGCCGCTGGGCCCCGCGTCGAGCAGGTCCGTGCGAACCGCCGTCAAAGTGCCGGTACGTCCGACAATAGGCGCGTCGTCCCCCTCGCTGGCCATGCGTGGCAGCCTAGTGCCGAACCGGGTAGCACGTTCTCGTCGGTTCGGACTGTTCTGCGTCACAAATTCGACGGTGCGCCCGCTGTCATAGATACGTCATTCTGCGGATCCGCTGGGCCACCCGGGCTGGCACCGTTCACCTCGCCAATGCGGCGAAGGGACGTGGGACATGAACAGAACGACGGCCGGCATGCGGTGCCGGCGACAGACAGTGACCGTACTTTTCGTCGACATCGTGGGCTTCACCAGCATCGTCGACGAACTGGACTGCGCGGACGTCCGCGACCTGCAGGTCGACTACTTCGCCACCGTGTCGGAGCAGGTGCGGGCCGCGGGCGGCGTGGTGGAGAAGTTCATCGGTGACGCGGTGATGGCGATCTTCGGCGCGGCCGGCCCGCTGGCCGGCACGCCGGACGAGGTGAGCTGCGCCGCGTCGGGGGCGGTGCGGGCGGGGCTGCGGATCCAGGAGGCGCTGCGGGGGCGTCTCCTGGCCGGCAGGTTCCCGGTCAGCACCCGGGTCGGGCTGGCCACCGGCGACGCCATCGTCGATCTGGACCGGACCCGCGACGGCGGGTACGGGATGGTCAGCGGCAGCGTCGTCAGCACGGCGGCGCGGCTGCAGGCCTACGCGCCGCACGACACGGTGGTTGTCTGCGCGGCGACCCGCGCGGTGACCGATCACGCGGTGGCCTACCAGGAGATGCCGCCGGTTTCGGTGGCGGGTAAGTCGGCGCCGGTGGAGCTGTCGCGAGCGCTGTATCCGCAGGTCATGACCGCCGAACGGGCCCTGCAGACCTGCGGCTGACCCGGCCCGCCGGAAGATCCGGTTGAGGCCAAAGCTTCAGCGGGGCGCACCCGCGCCGATAAAGGCAGCGTGGGTGCATTGCCTTCTTCGTCGGCTGAGCCGGCCCTGTTGCGACTCGAGCCCGGCGATGCCGCCGGGCTCGAGGTGCTGGGCGAGCTCGGTCGCGGCGCCCAGGCCGTCGTGCACCGGGTTCGCTACCAGGGCCGCGAGTACGCCCTCAGGCTGCTGCGCGAGAGCACCGCCGCGAACCCCGGTGGCGTCCGCGAATTTCGCCGCCAGTGCGCCCTGCTGGCCGCCATCGACAATCCCGGCCTGCCCCGCGTGCACAAGGCCGGCACGGCCGGCGGTCGCCCGTACGTGATCATGGATCTGCTCGAGGGTGAGCCGCTCGCCGCCCGGCTGGGTCGCGGCCCGGTCCGCGAGTCCGCGGCCGTCCGGATCGCCACCGACATCGCCGACGCGCTGCGTGCGACGCACTCCCACGACCTGGTGCACCGCGACGTCAAGCCGGACAACATCATCGTCGGCCCGGACGGCACCTCCCGGCTGGTCGACTTCGGGCTGGCCACCCGCGTCTCGGCCGAGGACGGCGGGCTCGCCGAGGAGGCGGTCGCCGGCACGCTGATCTACAGCCCGCCCGAGCAGAGCGGCATGCTGAACCGGCCCGTGGACGCCCGCTCCGACCTGTACGCCCTGGGCGCGGTCCTCTTCGAGTGCGTCACCGGTGCGCCGCCGTTCGCCGCCGGCGACGTCGGTGAACTGCTGCACCTGCACGCCACGGCGCCCGTACCGGATCCCCGGGCGCTGGCGCCCGGCCTGGGCGCCACCTTCGCCGCGATCATCGTCCGGCTGCTCGCCAAGGACCCCGACGACCGCTACCAGGGCGCCCCCGGCCTGCTCGCCGACCTGCGGCGGCTCGCCGCCGGGGAGGCCGAGCTGTTCCCGCTCGGCGGGCAGGACGGCCCGGCGACCTTGGCCGGACCCCCGCTGACCGGCCGGGACGCCGAGTTCACCGCGCTGCGCGACCGCTGGGCCGCCGCCGCGGCGGGCCGCGGCGGCATCGCCGTGCTGCACGGACCCACCGGATCCGGCAAGAGCCGGCTCGCCACCGAACTCGGCGAACTGGTCGAGGCCGCCGGCGGCACCGTGCTGCGTGGCGCCGCCGCAGCGAGCGACCAGCGGCCGATGGCGCCGCTGCGCACGGCCGTGGACGCGTACGTGCGAGAGCTGTCGCAGGCGGCCGGCGGCGACCGCGCCGCCAAGCTGCTGCGGTCCGCCGCCGGCCAGGGCGCCGGCCTGGTGACCAGCCTGTCCCCGGCGCTGGCGGACGCCCTCGGCGTGCCCGGCGTGGCCGGCGAGATCGGCCACGAACGGCATTCGGCCGCCGTCGCCGACCTGCTCACCGGCCTGGCCCGGACGGCCGGGCCGGTGCTGCTGCACCTCGACGACGTCCAGTGGTTCGACGAAGGCACCGTCCGGGTGCTGGAGCAGCTCGCGGCCGGCCTGACCGGAGTGCCCCTGCTCGTGGTCGCCACCGCCCGCAACGACGCCGACGGCGGGCCCGCCGTCGCGATGATCCTCAACCGCCTCGCCCCGGGCCCCGACACCGACATCACGCTGGCGCCGCTGGGCGCCGAGGCGACCGGCGACCTGATCGGTGCGCTCTCCGGCGGGGTCCGGATCGACGGCCACGGCGCCGCCACGATTACCATGCTGACCGGCGGCAACCCGTTCATCACCCTCGCCTACGCCCGCGCCGTGATGGACGCCGGCCTGCTCACCCCGGACTGGGGCGTCTGGCGGATCGACACCGACGGCATCCGCGACCTGGCCCTGCCCGCGGACTCCGCGCAGCTGCTGCTGGGGCGGATGGGTGACCTGCCCCCGGAGAACCGGCGCCTGCTGCGCGTCGCCGGCGTCGTCGGCACGTCCTTCACCGCCGGGCTGGTGGCCCAGGTCGCGGGCGTGGACCGCCGGCGGGTGCTCGACGTGCTGTCCGACGCGGCCCGCCGGGGCCTGGTGGAGCAGCGCGAGGGCGTCGTGCGCTTCCTGCACGACAGCATCCGGCTCGCGCTGCTCGACGGCCTGCCCGACGACGAGGTCCGGACGCTGCACCAGCGCATCGCCGACGCCCTCGATCTGGGCGGCGAGGGCACGGACGTGTACGCCCTGGCCCGGCACTGCGCCCTCGGTGACCCCGGCTACGAGCCGGCCCGGATGCTGCGCGCCGGGCAGGCGGCCGGTGCCCGCGCCCTCGCCGAGCACGCCCCGGACACCGCCCTGACCTTCCTGGAGTACGCCGCCGAGGCGGCCGAGAAGGGCGACCTCGCCGTCAACAGCGAGTTCCACCAGCTGATCGGCCTCGCCTACCACCAGAACGGCCGCTTCGACGACTCGGTGGCCGCCCTGACCGAGGCGCTCGCCGGAGCCGCGGACGGCAACGAGCGCGCGCGCATCTACATGCACCTCGCCCGGGTGCACGAGAGCAACTGGAGCGGCGCCGCCCAGGTGCACGCCGTCGAGCAGGGCCTGGCCGAGCTGGGCCGGCCGCTGCCGCGCAACCCCGTGCTGAGCGTGCTGTCCGGCGTGTGGCTGATGATCATCGGTGGCCTGATCCGGTTGACCCGGCTCGGCTACGGCACCGCGAGGGGAACGTACCGCGACCGCCTGCGACTGCAGACGACGCTGTTCCACTACGGCGCCTCCGGCTGTGTCCGGACCCTGCGCCCGTTGCGGTCCCTGCTGTACGGCATGCGCCTGGTGCACCCGATCAGCCGGCTCGGCCGTTCCCCGGAGCAGGCCCGCGAAGGGGTGGCGCTGACGCTCGCGTTGCGGATGTTGGGCTTCCGGCGCCTCTCCGACCGGATCACCGCGGCCGCCACCCGCCAGGCGCACGAGTTCGGCGATCCCACGCTGGTGGCCCACATCGACTGGATGGCCGCGATCGCGATCCACGGCAGCGGCGCCGACTCCGGCGAGCGGGTCCGTCAGGTGCTGGCCGAACGTGACCGCTTCCTCGACGTCGGGTTCATCCTGGACTGCTACGCCGTACTGGGCTGGGACTGGCTGCTGCGCGGCGACATCACCGAGGCCGAGGCCGCCCGGCCGGGCCGGCAGCGCTGGCTCGACGTCGGCGGGAACGTCGACCGCAGCGCCGTCGTGGCCGTCGACGCGGGCCTGCTCGCGATGCGGGGCCGGGCCGGCGAGGCGCTCGCCGCGCTCGCCCGGGCCGGCGCCGGGCCGAAGGAGATCCACGAGGTCGTCGACATGATCATCGCCAGGATGCTGTCCGCCATCGAACGCGACGACCTCGGTGCCGCCTTCGACGAGGCCGTCACGGAGTTCGAGGGGCTCGGGCTGCGGCCGTACGACGTGCTG
>NZ_QHHV01000133.1:0-46788 GCF_003947245.1 Actinoplanes sp. ATCC 53533
AGCCCATCCGGCCCAGCCCAGCCCATCCGGCCCAGCCCAGCCCATCCGGCCCAGCCCATCCGGCCCAGCCCAGCCCAGCCCAGCCCAGCCCAGCCCATCCCGGCCCATCCCGGCCCAGCCCAGCCCATCCCGGCCCATCCCGGCCCAGCCCATCCCCATCCCGGCCGAGCCGAGCCGAGCCGAGCCCATCCCGGCCGAGCCCGGCCCGGCTCAGCCGGCCTTGCCGATGGACATGTACTTGACGGTGTCGTCCTTGAGCTCGAACAGGATCGTCCAGCCCGCGTGCCCGGCCACCGGCAGCTCGTACGCCGTCTTGGAACTGCTCTTGAGCCCCTTGCCGGCGCAGGCCGCCTTCAGCTCGGCCAGCGTCGACCCGCGCTTGATACCGGCCTCCGTGGCGGCATCCTTCGGCGCGGCGATGGAGTGCAGCGCGCCGCCCCGGAAGGACGCGCCGCCGGCGTCGAGGTAGGACTCCAGCCGTTCCACGATGCGCTGCGCCGAATCGGCGTACGCCTCGGCGGCCTTGGCCGAGCCGGCGGCGGACTGGTCGGTGCCCGCGTCCGCCTTCTCGACGGCCTTCTCCGTCTTGTCGTCCGCCGCCATCTGCTTCGGGTCGGGCTTCGGCCCACCCACGAACGAGTAGACGTTCTTGCCCAGCACGGTGGAGACCGGCGAGGTCTGCAGCTCCCCGGTGGCCAGCGCGTCCTTCTCGGTCATCGTGATGGTCAGCTTGCCGAAGGAGGCGGGCCCGAAGTGCTTCGCCGGGACCGTGCTCGGCGAGGCGGCCCCGGCGACCGGAGCGTCGCCGCTCTTCGTGGCCGCCGTGGTGCAGCCGGCCGGCGCGGCGGCCACGCCGAGGGCGAGCAGGCCGACGACCACACGCCGGCGCCAGATGAATCGATCAATGTCCCCGTTGTACATGCGGGGCAGCCTAGACGGCACCGACAACCAAGATCCACCGACATACAGCGACTTCCGCCGATGCGGCCGGGCATGGCCGGATCTTGGGGCGGCGCGGCTTCCCTGGGATAGATCATCTAGCCCAGGGGCTACCCGTCGCGTACCGGAAATGCCCATGAATTCCAGATAAATGATGATCTCGCACCTGTTTGATGATCTCATTATTTCCGGGCCGATCCCGGCGCGACTGCCACGCGGATCCCCGCGTGGGCAGGTCGGGTGGTCGGGAGGAGACAAACGTGCGTTCCCTGAGCATGCGAAGCAGCCTGCTGGCGTCGGCGGCGGTCGCCCTGCTGGCGGCGCTGGCCGTGGGTGCTGTCGGGATCGTCCGCACGAACACCACCGCGGACCGGGCGGAGGCGATCTACAGCGAGGCCCTGGTGCCGCTGGCCACGCTGAAGGACATCCAGCAGCTCATCTGGCACGGGCGCTGGGCGGGCCTGTCGAACCTGACCGCCACGGATCCGGAGAAGGCGAAAGCGTACGGCGCCGAGGCGACCGAGCACTACGACCTGGTCACCACCAGAGTGCAGGAGTATTCGGCGCTGACCGTCAGCGCCGGCGAACGGGCCGCGATGGACACCTTCCAGGGCACCTGGACGACGTACCTCGACCTGCGCAAGCAGTCCTCGGCGCTCAAGAACGCCGGCAAGATCGCTGAGTGGGAGCAGTTCCGCAGCACGACGCTGAATCCCGCCACCACCAAGGCGATCGAAGAACTCGACGGGCTGGTCACGCTCTCGCAGGCGCACGCCACGTCCAGCGCGGCCGAGGCCCGGTCGGCGGCCGACACGGCCAAGCTCACGATCGGTGTCGTGCTGGCGGTCGGCGTGCTGCTGGCCGGCCTGTTCGCGCTGCTCGTCGGCCGGACGCTCAACCGGCGCCTGAACGCGCTGCGTGAGGTCGTGTCCGCGATGGCCGACGGCGACCTCACCGAACGGGAGCCGGACACCGCCGCCAACGAGATCGGTGAGATGTCACGCTCGGTGCACCGCGCGGCCGGGCAGCTGCGCGTCACGATGCAGACGCTGGCCGGCATGAGCACCGGCCTCTCGGACCGTTCCACCGAGCTGCAGCAGGCCAGCCGCAGCCTCACCGGCAGCACCGACCAGGCGTCCTCCCGGGTCGGCGCCATCGACGCGGCGGCCGGGGAGGTCAGCGCCGGCGTGCAGGCCGTCGCCAGCGGCGCCGAGGAGATGGGCGCCGCCATCCGGGAGATCGCCGTCAGCGCCACCGAGGCGGCCCAGGTGGCGGCCGGCGCGGTGGAGACCGCGGCCAAGGCCGAGCAGATGATGCGCAAGCTGGACGCCTCGTCCGCGGAGATCGACAGCGTCGTCAAGGCCATCACCGCCATCGCGGAACAGACCAATCTGCTCGCCCTCAACGCCACCATCGAGGCGGCCCGCGCCGGCGAGACCGGCAAGGGCTTCGCCGTGGTCGCCGGCGAGGTCAAGGATCTCGCCCAGGAGACCGCCAAGGCCACCGAGGAGATCAGCCGGCGCACCGAGGTCATCCAGCACGACACCCGCACCGCGGTCGAGGCCATCGCCGGCATCGGCGAGGTCATCGAGAAGATCAACGACTACCAGAACACCATCGCGTCCGCCGTCGAGCAGCAGAGCGCCACCACCAACGGCATGACCCACGACCTCAACCGGGCCGCCGGCGGCACGTCGGAGATCAGCGGCCAGCTCGCCGAGGTGGTCCAGGTGACCACCGCGACCCGCGACGCCGCCCAGGCTGCCGAGACCACCGCCACCGAACTCGCCGACATCTCCGGCCGGCTGAACACCATGGTCGCGGTGTTCCGGTACTAACCCGCCCGGAGAATTCCGTTACGTCGTGAGGACGAGCAGCGGCGAAGCCCCGGCTGCTTCGCCCACTCCTGGAAGACGGCCGGCTGCCAAGTGTCGGTCGCTCCGCCGAGGGCCTGGACCACCGAAGCACCGCTCAGCGGTGTGGCCGGCCGGGTGGCGCGTTCACGACATTGAATTGCGCTCGCGGTCCGCCGAGACCAGGCTGTGCGCGGGAGGCGCGGTGCATCCGACAGCGAAGACCCGGCGCGCACCGGCGGCACCCGGGGTCACCTGCCGGGTGGTGGCCGCCGCAGCGGGTTACGGCAAGACCACCGCCATGCGCGGGTGGTATCCGGCCGACCGGGCGAGCTGGCACCGCGGGTTGCCGCCCGGTCCGCGCGAGCCCGTGGACGCACTCGCCGGCGTGGTGCTCGACGAGGTTCACGCCGGGGCCAGCCAGCTCGTCTTCGACGACCTGCCGCGGCTGCCACCCGGCACGGCGCGCTCCCTGACCGAGACGCTGGCGAGGCTGACCAGCACCGACGCCGGCGACGTCGACGTCGTGCTGGCCTCCCGATGGCCGCTGGGCACCGCGGCGCCCGCGCTTCCGCGCGCCGACGTCGGGCCCGCCGAACTGTCACTGTCGGTCGACCGGATCGCCGACCTGCTGACCACCGGGTACGAGCTGACGGACGGTGACGCCGGCGGTTACGACCTCAACGCCCGGGACCTGCCGGAGCGAATCCACCAGGCGACCGCGGGCTGGCCGGCGCTGGTCCATCTCGCCGCCGAGACCCTGCGGACCGGCGGGGTGCCGCACGGGCCGCTGCTGCCGGTGATCGCGGCCCCGGGCGGTCTCATCGCGAACTACCTGGAGGAAGAGGTGTTGCCGGCGCTGCCCGAGGCGGCGGCCCGGCTGCTCGCCCAGCTGGGTGACCTGGCGCCGGTCGGTGCCGGGCTGTGCCGGGCGCTGGGCCATCCGCACAGCGAGGAGACCCTTCGGCTGCTCACCGGCAGCGGCCTGCTGACCACCGCCGGCTCGCCACGACCGGTCCCCGGCGGGCCGGCCCCGGCCAGACGGATCGTGCCGGTGATCGCCGAGGTCATCCGCCGGTCGAGGCGCACCGATTCCCACCCGGCCCCCGACCCAACCGGCACTCCCAACACACCCACCACAACCGGCACGTCCAGCACAACCGGCACGCCCAGCACGACCGAAACGACCGGCATGCCCGGCACGACCGGAACAGCCGGCGTGCCCGGCACGACCAGCGCGGCCGAGATCGCGGCCGGCTTCTTCGACGAGCACGGTCCGCCGGTGGCCGCCGCGCTGGCATATCACCGGTCAGGACGGGCCGAGGACTGTGCCCGGGTGCTCAACCGCCACGGCGAGGCCATGCTGGGCGCGGGCGAGGCGGAAACCCTGGTGGAGCTGCTCGTCGCGCTGCCGGTCGCGCTGCGAACGCCCAGGTTGTGGCTGCTGCTCGGCGACGCCCAGCGGGCGACCGGAGCCCTCGACGCCGCGGCGCAGTCGCACGCCGCGGCCGCCCCCGGGCTACCGCCCGGCAGCGCCGCGCTGGCCTGGCGCACCGGCCGCATCCACTATCAGCGTGGTGAGGCCCGGGCCGCGCTGGCCGCCTTCGCCGAGGCCGGACCCGGCCCGCACCCACCGGTCGACGCCGCACTGCTGGCGGCCTGGGCGGCGAACTCACACCTGCTGGCCGGATGCCCCGAAGCAGCCCTGCGCTGTGCCCGCGACGCGGTCACCGCGGCCCGCACGACCACCGGCAGCGACGCCAACGCCAACCACGACAGCAACAGCAACCACGACAGCAACGGCAGCGGCGACCGCGACAGCTACGGCAGCGGCGACCGCGACGGCTACGGCCGTGCCGACCGTGACCGCGACGCCGATGAACTGGCCGCGGCGCTGGCCACCGCGCACGTGAGCCTGGCCCTGTGCCTGGGCGCGCTCGGTGACGATGCCGGCAGCGAGGAGAGCTACCGCCAGGCCCTGCCGATCGCGGAACGCGTCGGCAACGTGGTCCTGCTGACCCGGATCTACACCAACCGGACCTACCGGCTGCTGTGCGCCGCCCGCTACCCCGAGGCCCTGGCGGCGGCCCGGACCTGCGGCCGGTACGCCGCCGCCGCTCGCCAGCCCAGCCTGCGTGCCATCGCCGTCTGTAACGAGGCCGACGCGCTGGCCATGCTGGGGCGCTACGACGAGGCGGTCCGGCAGTACGAGCGCGCGATCTCGGCGTATCGGGCGATGGGGTCGCGGCGGGTGGCCGGGGCGCAGCTCGGGCTCGGCGAGGTCTACCGCCGGCGGGGCTGGCGTGAGCAGGCGCGCGCCGCCTACGACGCGACCGTACGGGTGGCCGGGGAGGCCGGGAACGTCCATGTGCTCGTACCGGCGGAGGCCGGGCTGGCGCTGGTGCTGCTGGCCGACGACCCGGACCGCGCGGCCGGCCATGCCGCCGCGGCGGCGGCGCGGACGGGTGCCGCCGGGGCGGGGGTGCCCGCGCTGCTGGCGCAGGGCTGGGTGGCGCTGTGCCGCGGCGACCGCGAGCAGGCCGGCGCGCTGGCCGAGCGGACCTGCGCGACCGCTCGCGCGCAGGGTGACCGCCCCGGCCTGGCCGACGCGCTGGAGCTGCGGGGTGCGGCACAGGCCGGCGGTCCGGACGCGGATCCGGTCCGGGCCCGGGCGGCGCTGCGGGAGTGCCACGCGATCTGGACCGACGGCGGCGCGGCGGTGGAGGCCGCCCGGGTCATGGTGACGATCAGCCGGCTGCCCGGCGCCGGGCCGGACGACCGGATCCTCGGGTTGATCGCCGCCGAGCGGCTGCAGGCGGCCGGCGCCGTGGTGATCGACCTGCCGCTGCGGCTCGGCCGGCCGGCCGAGCCGGCGGCGGGCGGGACGAGAACGGTCAGCCCGGGCCACGCCAACCCCGCGAAGGGCCGCACCGGCCCCGCGGACTCCGCGTGCCATCCGGCCGAGGTCGCGATCCAGGCCCTGGGCCGTTTCGAGGTACGGGTGGACGGCGAGCCGGTGCCGTCGTCGCGCTGGCAGTCCCGCAAGGCCCGGGACCTGTTGCGCGTCCTGGTGGCCCGGCGCGGCCGGCCGATGCCCCGGGACGAGCTCTGCGAGCTGCTGTGGCCCGACGACGACCCGGCGAAGACCGGGCACCGGCTGTCGGTGCTGCTCTCCATCGTGCGTGGGGTGCTGGACCCGGTCCGGGCCCGGCCCGCCGACCACTACCTGGTGGCCGACCTGGCGAGCGTCGCCCTCGACGTGAGCCGGGCCCGCGTCGACGTCGAGGACTTCCTCTCGTACGTCGCGCGGGCCCGCCGGCTGCTGGCCGCCGGCGACCTGGCCGAGGCCCGGGACCTGCTGGTCACCGTCGACCGGCACCATGGTGCCGATGCCTTCTCCGACGAGCCGTACGCGCCGTGGTCGGCCCCGCTGCGCGAGGAGACGCGTGCCGCGTACCTCAGCATGCTGCGCATGCTCGTCCAGGTGAGCGGCCCCGCCGGGGTGGACGCGGCCGTCGGCTACCTGCTGCGGCTGCTGGAGCGCGACCCCTACGACGAGGCCGCGCACCGCGGCCTCGTGCGCTGCCTGGTGCGGGCCGGGCGGCACGGCGAGGCCCGGCGGGCTTTCGACCGGTACGGCGAGGCCATGCGCGCCATCGGCGTGCGCCCGCCGGACCGGAGCCTGCTCGCGCCCCGCGCTGCCGTCAGTGGAAGGTCCCGCTGAGCGCGGCTTCCATCGTCAGCGAGCCGTCCTGACCGTCGTCCGCCCCGCGGAACCTGCCGGCCAACCGGGCCGACACGCCGACCAGCGTGCCGCGCGCCCAGGTCCGGCCGCCGTCGGGGCCGGGCACGATCGCGTCGAGCGTCGCCGCGGCGGGTCCGGTCACCGTGGCGCCGGTGGCGTAGACGTGGAGATCCGGGTCGGTGTCCTGCCCGCTGACCAACTTCGGCCAACCGGCGGCGTCGGTCACGGCCCGGAGCCGCCGCATGTCCGACGGCGGGCGGCACAGCGCGGTCGCGGTGACCTTGGCTGTGCCCGCCGCCGGGCCGCCGGCCGTGACCCGGACCCGGGTCAGCTCCGGGTCCAGCGAGATCTCCCGGACGTGGGCGGCGGTCGGCGTGCCCGCGATCTGGAACCCCAGGCCGTAGAGCCGGGTCTGCTCCGGGCACGTGGCGGTGGCCGTGCCGCTGCCGGACCTGATGATCCGCCACGGCTCGATCGACGACTCGCAGATCGCGATGGCGGTGACCGACCAGTTGCCGGGACGACCGGGTGCCGCGGCGGCGGTCACGGTGATCGAATCGTCGGTGCTGTCCGCGTCGATGCCGGTCAGCGCCACCCCGCTGCCGCCGGCCGGGCCGTAGTTGACCACGGCGCCGCCGGCGTAGCTCACCGTCTCCTCGGGGCAGGTCGCGGTCGCCGCCTTGACCGGCCGCGCGTCGAACGCGCTGGTCCCGGTCGCCCGCGCCGGCGGGGGGATCGCCTGCGCCGCACCGGCCGGCGTCAGCAGCAGCCCCACAGCCAGCCCGGCGATCGTCACCGGCCGCCACCCGATCACCATTGTCCGCGACATGCGGTTCCCCCTTCTCGTGCGGCCCCCGTCGGTGGCGGCTGCTGCGACCGATGCTCCGCGAAGGTGTCACGGTGGCGTCAGGGTGCGGTGGCACGAAGCCGACAGTCGCGCTGATCCGACCCTTGCCGCGACCCCGCGCGGGTCAGCCCGCCTCGGAGGAGTGGCCGGGGAAGAGGTGCGCAGCGGGATCGATGGCCACGGCCGCGTTGTTGACCGCCGTGGCCGCCTCGCCGAAGCCCGTGGCGATCAGCCGGACCTTGCCCGGGTATTCGACGATGTCACCGGCGGCGAAGATGCGCGGCATGGTGGTCTCCATCGTGCTGGTCACCACGATGTGCCGGCGGTCCAGTCGCAGGCCCCACTCGGCGAGCGGGCCGAGATCGGCGGTGAAGCCCAGCGCGGCGACCACCGTGTCCACCGGGACGCGCCGCGTGCCGTCCGGCGCGACCGCGATGTCCGCGGCCGTCACCTTCTCGGCGCCGTGCAGCGCCGTGACCTGCGCGTTCACCAGGATGTTCACGGGCAGTTCCCGCACCCGGCCGACCGTGGCGGCGTGCGCGCGGAACCGGTCGCGGCGGTGCACCAGCGTGACCGACCGGGCCACCGGGTGCAGCGCGAGCGCCCAGTCGAAGGCCGAGTCGCCGCCGCCGACGATGAGGACGTCGTGCCCGGCCAGATCGTCCAGCCGGGGCACGAAGTAGACGACCCCCGCACCGGTGTACGCACTCGCGGCCGGCAGCGGGCGCGGGGTGAAGCTGCCCAGCCCGCCGGTGACGATGACGGCCCCGCAGCCCAGATCGGTGCCGTCGGCCAGGTGCAGGGTGGGCAGCCCGTCGCGGTAGGACAGCTTCTCCGCCCGTACCCCCAGCAGGTAGGCCGGCCCGAAGGGCGCGGCCTGGGCGACCAGGTTGGCGACCAGGTCGCGGCCCTTGATGGTGGGCAGGCCGCCGACATCGAAGATGTCCTTCTCCGGATACATGGCGGTGATCTGCCCGCCGGGCTCCGGCAGCGTGTCGATGACCGCGACCGTCAGGCCGCGGAAGCCCGCGTAGTAGGCGGCGAAGAGCCCGGTCGGGCCGGCACCGATGATGGCGACATCAACCTCGCGCATGCCGGCTCGCCGCCTTTCCCCGATGCGGAACCCACGACCATCATCCGTGACGGTAGGCCCACGGCCGGTGACGAGGCAACCGCGCCGTCAGCAGGCGGCGTACCGGGCCTTGCGGGCGGTCGCCACCACCGTCGCGCCGTCGGCGGCGGGCAGCAGGCCGCCGCCCACCCACGCGTCGACCGTGTCCTTGACCTTCTTGACCAGCGCCGGCTTGCCGGCGAACGGCGCACCCGCCCAGATCTCGTCGAGCAGGGTGGTCCCGTCGCTCTTGGCCGGGTTGGCCACGCCGGAGTCGGTGCCGCCGAACGCGACGGTGGGCTCGGACCGGGTGAAGTACACGTGCGTCGGGTCCTCGGCGCCCTCCAGGAACGGCGCGAACTCCACGCCGTCCAGGGTGTAGTGCAGCGGCTTTCCCGCCACCGGGGTGAGGCTGGGCAGCAGGTCGCCGGAGAGCGCGCAGTTGCGGTAGAGCCCGACCGGCAGGTAGGACGTGCTGGCGCTGCGGGCCACCAGGTTGATCGGGCCGTAGAACAGCGACTGGGTCGCCGGGGCGTCGAGGGCCTGCTCGACCCGCAGCCGGAACGGCAGCCGCACCTGGACGGTGTCGCCGTCGCGCCACCTGCGGCTGACGGTGAAGTAGCTGCCCGGCGTGGCCTGTCCCGCGACCCGGCGCCCGTTGACGTGCACCGTGAAGCCGGCCGTGGCCCAGCCCGGCACCCGCAGGCGGAGGTCGAAGGTCGCCCGGCCGCGGACGGTGATGGTGGACGACTGCTCGAACGGGTAGCGGGTGGTCTGGGTGAGGGTGACCCCGTGCCGCGCCCAGGTCAGCCGCGACCGGCTGTAGAGGTTGACGTACAGCGACGTGCCGTCGGCCGCGGCGAAGTACACCGAGTCCTGGTATTTGGTGGCGCTCTCCATCCCGGTGCCCTCGCAGCAGGTGGTCCCCTGCTTCGGGGTGTAGTCGCGCACGTGCCCGGGCAGCAGCCCGATGAAGTACGTGACCAGCGGCTTCTCCGCGTCCGGGGTGTCCTGCTTGGAGCCCAGCACCTGGTTGTAGAGGGCCCGCTCGTAGTAGTCCATGTACTTCGGGTCCTGCTCGTGCAGGAACAGCATCCGGCTCAGCTTGAGCATGTTGTACGCGCAGCAGGTCTCCGCGTTGGTGTCGCTGAACGTCGCGGCGATCGCACCCGGGCCCTTCCAGAACTCCACGGTGCTGGTGCCGCCGATGCTGTACATCCGGGCCGGCGCGACCATCGGCCAGAAGTTCCGCGCGGCGTCCAGGTAGCGCTGTTCGCCGGTCTCGTCGTAGAGCCGCAGCAGCCCGGTGAAGATCGGGATGTGCTGGTTGGCGTGCAGGTTGGTGATGGTGTCGGTGCCCGCGGCGGCGCTGTCGATGAGCTTGTCGAGGTCGAACAGCCGGGCCAGCGCCAGGTGCTCGGCCTTGCCGGTGAGCCGGTAGACGTCGCAGATCGCCTCGACGATGCCGCCGAACTCGCCGCTGGAGAACAGCCCCCACATCCGCTGCAGGGTGGTCGCGGGCAGCTTGGACAGCCGCGCGTGCATCCAGTCGCACAGGCCGGCGGCCAGGTCGAGGGCGCGGGCGTCGCCGGTGTTGAGGTACGCGTCCAGGATGCCGCGCAGGATCTTGTGCGCCGTGTAGTACGGCGCCCAGACCCGGGTGTAGTCGCTGGCGGTCATCGACTCCAGCGTGATGAACTGGGTCTCCGGGTACGCCGCGAGGAAGCCGGGGTGGCTCGGCCCGCCCCAGGTGCGCAGCAGCGTGCCGTGCTGGCCGCGCGGCGAGGCGTCGGTCAGGGTGCCGCCGCCGGTCTCGTCGCAGGCGTACGACGCGAGGTCGCCCGCGCCGGCCGCGGCGGTGGCGGCCGGGCCGGCCTGCAGCCCGGCGATCTCGGCGGCGCTGAGCTCCCGCGACCAGAAGTTGACGTCGTCGAGCCCGCCGGCGTAGACCGGGTCGCCGGCGTAGTTCGAGCGGCCGAGCCAGTTGTTGCGCAGCGTGCCGAGCACCGCCGGGGTGATGGTCATGGCCGTGTTGACGCCGGCCTGGACACCGTTGACGTAGAGCCGGCCGACGCCGGCGCCGACGGTGACCGCCACGTGGCTCCACTCGTCGAGCGGCAGCGCGGTGGTGCCGTTGATGCCCTGCTCGCCGCCGGCGTAGTTGGTGGTGACGGCGAACCGCGGGACCCCGCCGGCGTTGCGCAGCACCAGGTACATGTACCGCTGGGTGTCGTTGCCGAAGTCGAAGACGCGCGCCCAGTTGGCGGCGTGTGCCGGCTTGACCCAGGCGGCGACGGTGACCGCGGTGGAGCCGGCGAGCAGGGTGCCGGGCAGGTTGACGTACTGGTTCGAGCCGCGGACCTGCCGCACCGCCGTGCCGAACCGGCCCGGCGCGCTGAGCAGCACGGGGTCGGCGCGCAGCGCGGTGCGCACGTCGGTCAGCGCGCCGATCATGTATTTGATCTTGTCGGCGAAGGCGGCGTCGCCGGTGCTGCCGTACGCCTGCGCGAGCATGGTGAGGAAGTGGCCGGTGTAGTGCCCGCGGAGGTTGCCGTTGGCCTCACCGTCGAGACCCTCCCAGCCGCCCGGCGCCACCGCGCCGAGCGTGTCGAGCCCGGCGTTGGCCCGGAAGACCTGCAGGAGACGGTCCACGTCGTACCCGCGGGCGTAGCCGAGCATCAGGCTGCGCTTGTCCGCGAAGATCCCCTTGCCCAGCGACACCTCGTCGAGCGCGAACGGCCGGAGCTTCCACGCCGCCGGCACCGCGGCGGCGGCCGCGGCGGACACCGGGCCGGTCGCGGGTGCGGCCAGGGCCTGTCCCGCGGTGCCGGCCAGCACCACCGGCGCGGCGCCGACCAGGGTCAATCCACGCAAGAGGGACCGTCGATCCAGCTTCGCCGTCACCGTGATCTCACCTTCACCGCATCTTGGACCATCAATTGTTACGGCCAGATGTTAACGGTAACAACGCCGTCGTCAAGGGCTTGCTGAGTTGCCGATGGGTTGCGGGCGCGGTGCAAAACGCTCAGGCTCTGTCACACCCAGCCGAACGGGCCAGCAAAGGGCCGAGTAAGGGGACGGGATGACCGACGAGGTTCTCATCTTCGAGAACAACCGCACCCGGGTGTTCCGGGTCCGGGCCGCGGACGGTGCGGGCACGCTGATCCGGAAAGAGTTGTCCGGTCCGGACGCCGTCCGCCGCTGCCGCCACGAACGGGCCATCCTGGGCCGGCTCGCCGGCGTACCGGGGGTGCCGCGGCTGGCCGCCGGCCCCGAGGACGCCCACTCGGTCGTGCTGGCCGACGACGACGGCCGGCCGCTCACCCCCGAGGGCCTCGCCGGGCCGGACGACCTGATCGGCTTGGCGATCGAGCTGGGCCAGGTGATCGCCGCCTTGCACCGTCGCGGCGTCGTGCACAAGGACATCAACCCGGCCAACATCGTGGTCACCGGCCAGCCGATGCGACCGATTCTGATCGACTACGACCTGGCCACCACGTTCGCCACCGAGCGGCCCGCCTTCACCCACCACACCGAGATCGCCGGCACGCTGGCCTATCTCGCCCCGGAGCAGACCGGGCGCACCGGCTGGCCGGTGGACCAGCGGGCCGACCTGTACGCCCTCGGCGCCACCCTGTTCGAGCTCGCCACCGGCATGCCGCCGTTCGGCGACGGCGATCCCCTGCAACTCGTCTACGACCACCTGATCCGCGTGCCGGCGTCCGCGTCGCACGTGAATCCGGCGATTCCCACGGTCCTGTCGGAGATCATCGCGCACCTGCTGGAGAAGGAGCCGGACCGGCGGTATCAGAGCGCCGAGGGCGTCCTGCACGACCTGCGCCGGCTGCGCGACGAGCGCGCCCGCGGCGGCGAGGTCGCCTTCGCCACCGGCGAGCGCGACTTCCCGTGGCGGCTCACCGCACCGGCCCGGCTGGTCGGCCGGCAGGCCGAGATCGCGACGGTACGCGCCGCCCTCGCCGGCGCCATCGCCGGAAACACCCGGGCGATGCTGGTCAGCGGCGCGCCCGGGGTCGGCAAGACCGCCCTGATCGACGAGCTGCGCCCGCTGGTCACCGCCGCCGGCGGGTGGTTCGTCAGCGGGAAGTTCGACCAGTACCGCCAGGACCCCGGTTCCGACGCCCTGAAGCAGGCGCTCCGCGGGATCGGCCGGATGCTGCTCGCCGAGCCGGAGTCGCGGCTGGTGGCCGTCCGCGAGAAGCTGCTCGCGGCCGTCGGCGCGAACGCCGGGCTGGTCGCCGCGGTGCTCCCGGAGTTCGAGCAGCTGCTCTCGGTGGCCCCGGAGGCGGAGCCGGACGATCCGCTGCGGGCTCAGGTGCGGCTGCTGCAGAGCGCGTTGTCGATGCTGCGCGCCCTCGCCGACGCCGACCGCCCGCTGGTCATCGTCATCGACGACCTCCAGTGGGGTGGCGCCGGCCCGATCGGCCTGATCGACGCCGTCGCCGCCGACGAGAGCCTGCGGGGCGTGCTCGTGGCCGGCGCGTACCGGGAGGCCGAGGTGGACCCGGCCCACCCGCTGGCGGCGATGCTCGCCCGCTGGGGCGAACACCACTCGGCGCCGCACCTGCGCCTGGCCAACCTGCCCGCCGCCGAGCTGGGCGCGCTGCTGGCCGAGATGCTGCGCGCGCCGGTCGCCCGGGCGGACGAGCTGGCCGAGGCGATCCGCGCACACAGCGGCGGCAACCCGTTCGACACGGTCGAGTTCGTCAACGCGCTGCGCCGCGACGGCGCCCTCACGCCCGCCGACGACGGCTGGACCTGGGATCCGGGGGCGGTGCGCCGGCACATCGGCCTAGGCGACGTGGTGGCGCTGCTCACGGCGCGGATCGATGCCCTGCCCGCACCGACCCGGGACCTCCTGGACGTCATGGTCTGTCTCGGCAGCGACGTGGAGCTGCGGTTGCTGCGCCACGCCGCGGCGCCGGCGGACTCGCCCGCCGATGTCGAACACCTCCTCGAGCCGGCGCTGGAGGTCGGGTTGCTGGTCATGGAGGAGGGCGCCGACCCCGGGGTGCGCTTCCGGCACGACCGGGTGCAGCAGGCCGCGCACCGGCGGCTCGACGAGGCGGCGCTGCGCACCCTGCGCCTCGCGGTCGCCCGCCGGCTCTCGGCCGTGCCCGGCTACCGCGTGCTGGCCGCCGAGCAGTACCTGCCGGTGGCCGGGGAACTGACCGAGCCCGCCGAGGCCGCGCTGGTGGTCCGGCTGCTCCACGAGGCCGCCGGGCATGCCCGGCAGCTGGCGAACTATCCGGTCGTGGAACGCTTCCTCGCCGCCGCGACCGGGCTGGCCGACCGGGTGCCCGCGGCCGGCGGCGACCTGCGGGACGCGCTCGACGTCGATCGGCACGCCGCGCTGGTCGGGCTCGGCCGCTTCGACGAGGCCGACGCCGTGTGGACGAGGATCGACGGTGGCTGCACCGACCGGCTCGTGCGGGCCGGCGCGGCGAGCATCCAGATGGCCAGCCTGACCGCGCGTGGCCGGCCCGTGGAGGCGGTGGAACTCGGCCTGGCCGTGCTGGCCGGGCTGGGCCACCCGGCACCGGCGGCCGAGGCGCTGCCCGGCGAGATCGACCGGGGCGTCGACGCGCTCAAGGCCTGGGTGGACGGCGCGGACGTGGCCGGCGACGTGAGCCGGGCCGGCACCGCGGAGCCGCTCGCCGACGCGATCGCGAAGATCATCAACAGGGCGATCCCCGCGGCGTTCTTCTGCGGCGCGCCGGTCATGGCGTGGCTCATGACCTCGGCGGCGCGGATGTGGGCCCGGCGCGGGCCGTCGGCCGCGCTGGTCGGCCCGGTGGCACACGCCGCGTTCGTCACGGTCGGCGTGCGCGGCGACTACCGGACCGGCTATGCCGCGGTCCGCCACGTGCTGGCGGTGACAGAGGCGCTCGGCTTCGAACCGCAGGCCTCCGAGGCGCGCTTCCTCTACGCGCTGAGCGCCAGCCCGTGGTTCGACCCGCTGGAGGAGTCGGTACGGCACGCTCAGCGCGCCCACGAGGGCCTCGTGCGCGGCGGCGACCTGTACGTCGCGGGTTTCACGTTCTTCGCCTCGGCCGGCGAGGTGTTCGACTGCGCGCCGACGCTGGATGACGTGCTCGCCGAGGTGGAGCGGGGCCTCGCCTTCGCCGCCCGGACCGGCAACCACTACGTCGCGGCGGCGATGCCGGCGTACCGGCAGGCCGCGCGGGCCTTCCGGGGTGAGACCGGCAGAACGGGCGAGCTGAGCGACCCGACGTTCGACGAGGCCACCCATGTCGCCTCGCTCGCGGCGAACCCGACGGGCGCCGGGAACTACCACGTCATGCGTGCGGTGGTCGCCGCGGTGTTCGGGGATCAGGCGGCGCTGGCCCGGCACGCGGCGGCAGGCTTCGCCCTCAAGCCGACGTACGAGGCGACCCACCTGACCGCCCAGGCGCACCTGGTCCAGGGGCTCGCGCTGGCCGGGCAGGCCGCCGCGGCGCCGGCCGCGGAGCGGGCCGCGCCGCTGGCCGAGTTCGACCGGTACCGCGGCTGGATCGCCGACCGGGCGGCGGAGGCGCCGGGGAACTTCGGTCACCTGCGGGAGTTGCTCGACGCCGAGCGGGCCTGGGCGACCGGCGACTTCGCCGGCGCGGTCCGCGCGTTCGACGCGGCCCAGCGCGAGACGGAGGCCCGGCAGCGGCCCTGGCAGCGGGCGTACGTCGCGGAGCGGCGCGCCCGGTTCCACCTCGCACACGACGTCGAACACGCCGCGCGGCAGGGGCTGCACGACGCCCGGCGGCACTACGAGGCCTGGGGCGCCGCCGGCAAGGTCGCCGAGCTCGACCGCGAGTTCCCGTTCCTGCGCGCCGAGGCCGAACCGGCCGGCACCGCCCGGCACACGGTCGACGCCCGCCGGAGTTCGAGCATCTCCTCCGACATGATCGACGCGCTCGCCGTCCTGCGCGCCTCGCAGGCGCTCAGCTCGGAGACCAGCGTGACCGGGCTGCAGCACCAGGTCGGCGAGCTGCTGCGCACCCTGACCGGGGCCACCGCGACCCGGATGCTGCTCTGGGACCCGGAGGCGGCCGGCTGGTTCCTGCCGCCCTGCGACGACAGCGGCGGCAAGGCGCTGCCGGTGGACCAGGCCGCGGCCGCCGGCCTGATCCCGCTCTCGGTCTTCCGCTACACCGAGCGCACCCGCGAACCGTTGCTGGTCGACGACGCCGTCCGCGACGACCGGTTCGCCGCCGATCCGTACCTCCGCCCGCTGGCGGAGTGCGCCCTGATGGCGGTGCCGATCCTCACCCGGGGCGCGCTCAGCGCGATGCTGATCCTGGAGAACAGGCGCAGCCGCGGCGCGTTCGGCGCCAACCGGCTCGGCGCCGTCGAGCTCATCGCCGGGCAGCTGTCGGTCTCGCTGGACAACGCCCTGCTCTACGCCGCGCTGGAGCGCCGGGTGGCCGAGCGCACCGAGGCGCTGCGGGCCGCGAACGACAAGCTGGAGCAGCTCTCGGTCACCGACCCGCTGACCGGCCTGCCCAACCGGCGCCGGCTGAGCCAGATGCTCGACATGGTGTGGCAGCAGGGCCCGACCCGGCCGGTCGCGGTCGCGATGGTCGACGTCGACCACTTCAAGCTCTACAACGACCACTACGGGCACCAGAGCGGCGACGAGTGCCTGTGCAAGGTGGCCCAGGCGATCGGCGCCACCCTCCGCGACACCGACCTGGTCGCCCGGTACGGCGGCGAGGAGTTCGCGATCGTCCTGCCGGGAGCGGATGAGGCCGTCGCGGCCCGGGTGGGCGAGCGGGTCCGGGCGGCCGTGGCCGCGCTGGCCGAGCCGCACGAGAAGGCCGGGCACAAGATCGTGACGGTGAGCATCGGCATCGCGGTGACCTTGCCGACGCCGCTGTCCACGGCGGAGCAACTGATCAAGTCCGCCGACGCCGAGCTGTACGAGGCCAAGCGGGGTGGCCGCAACCGGGTGTCGACGGCGTCCCGGCTCAGCTGACCCCGGAATCCTCGTCGGGCCGCAGGTCCAGCAGGGTCGCGGCGGTCGCCCGGGCCGGTTCCAGGCCGGCGGCCTCCAGCTCCCGGAAGAGCTTCTGGGCACGTACGGCCGGCCAGCCGGGCGGCAGGTGCTCGACCGGCAGCCGGGGATCGCGCCGGATCGCGCCGAGCCACTCGGCGACCATGAGGAGCCGGGCCGCGAGCGGGTCGGACACCGGCGGCTGGCCGTCCCACCGGTCGAGGAAGCCCTCGTAGCGGGCGGCCACCCCGGCCAGGTCGTACGCGTCGCCGACCATCGTGGCGATGTCGGTGAGCTCGTCGGCGCGGGCCCGGAAGACGCGGGCGTGCGCCGCCAGGCCCAGGCCGCTGACGATCTCCTGGGCGCTCGCCTGGCCGGGCGCGATCCAGAGGCCGCCCTGCAGCGGACCGAACCCGGCCCAGGTGAGCTGGGAACGCAGGTCGTGGCGCTGGCGCTGCCAGGACTCGGGCAGCGAGAAGCAGAGCAGCGTCCAGGTGCCGTCCCACCGGTCGTTGACCGCCCCGGTCTCCCAGATGCGGGTCCGGCCGTCGTGCAGGATCGCCGTCGATCGCGGGGTCAGTCCGAAGTACATCTTGCGGCCGTGGCGCTGGCGGCGGAGCAGGTCACGGCCGACCATCCGGGTCAGCGTGGAGCGGGTCGCGTGCGACGAGACGCCGAGCCGGGCGAGCGTGTCGATGACACTGCCGGAGAAGACGCAGACGCCCTGGTCGAGGACGAAGTCGCCGAGCAGCATCAGCAGCAGGGTCTGCGGGCGGGGCTGGGCTTCGGCGGGCAGGGATTCGGCGGGCTCGGTCAAGGGGCTGCCTTTCGCTCGGCGGCATGGAGAAGATGTT
Organism: Actinoplanes sp. ATCC 53533; assembly: GCF_003947245.1. Taxonomy (NCBI): domain Bacteria; kingdom Bacillati; phylum Actinomycetota; class Actinomycetes; order Micromonosporales; family Micromonosporaceae; genus Actinoplanes; species Actinoplanes sp. ATCC 53533. The sequence goes on from NZ_QHHV01000133.1 coordinate 17,358, forward strand.
AGGCAGATTCTTGACGGCTGTGTAGGAAAGAGCCTAACTTCGATTCCTGACCCTCCACATCGACACACAGCCGCAACCGGCCGGAAACGGCCGGAGCGCTCACCCCCTTGCGCCACTTCGCACTCGAAGTACTGGGAGGTACTCGTGCGCAGAACCGTGCCGCTTCTCCTCACCCTCACCCTCGCGATCGCCGGTGCCGGCTGCGGCGATGACTCCGCCGGCGACGGCGGCGGCCAGGACCCGATCCGGGTCGGCCAGATCGTCTCGCTGACCGGCAACTACTCGCCCCTGGGCACCGAGAACCAGAAGTCCGTCGCCCTGGCCGTCGAACAGATCAACGCCAAGGGCGGCATCGGCGGGCGCCGGCTCGAGCTGACCGTCCGCGACGACAAGAGCATGCCCGACCAGGCCGTGCTGGCCTTCAACGAGCTGAAGGGCGACTCGGACGCGATCATCGGTTCGCCGTTCTCCAACTCCGCGCTCGCGACGATCCCGCTGGTCGACCGGGAGGAGATCCCATATCTGTCGCTCACCCCGGCCGACGAGCAGATCCAGCCCGTGCACCCGTACGTCTTCGTCGTGCCCGCCACCGCGGGCACCTACGCCGAGGCCGCCCTGCAGTACTTCCAGGCCTCCGGGCTGAAGCGGATCGCGCTCGCCTTCGACACCAAGAGCGCCTACGCCGGCGCCGGCGCGAAAGGCCTGCAGGCCAAGGCCGGGACGTACGGGGTGACGCTGGCCCCGATCGAGGAGTTCCAGACCACCGCCACCGAGTTCGGCGCCGTCTTCACGCACGTCCGGTCCTCGACCGCCCAGGCGCTGATGGTGTGGGCGACCGGCGCACCCGCGGTGGCGCTCACCAAGCAGTACGCCGCCTCCGGGCTGACCATCCCGCTGGTGCTCACCGGCGCGCAGGCCAGCAAGCTGTTCCTCGAACCGGCCGGGGCCGCGGCCGACGGCGTCATCGTCTCCAGCTCCATCGGCGTGGTCGGGTCCGCCCTGCCGGCCGGGCCGCAGAAGGTCGCCGTCGACGAGCTGACCACGTCGTTCACCGCCAAGTACGGCTACCCGCCGCCCCAGTTCGCCCAGGACGGCTACAGCGGAGTGAAGCTGCTGGCGGCCGCGATCGAGAAGGCCGGCGGCACGGACCGCAAGAAGGTCCGCGACGCCCTGGAGGGGCTGCGGCTGACCACGCCGAACGGCACGTACGCCTACTCCGCGACCGACCACGGCGGACTGACCACCGACTACATCTCCATCAACACGGTGCGCGGCGGCACCTTCGTGCCCACCGACTATTCGAAGGCCAAGCTCGCGACGGTCGGTGGCAAGTGACGATGACCGGGGCGGCGCTCTCGGTCACCGGGGCCGCCCGGGCGTTCGGCGGCGTCTACGCCGTCCGCGACGTCGACGTCACCGTCGCGCCGGGCGAGCTGCGCGCGGTGATCGGCCCGAACGGCGCCGGCAAGTCCACGCTGTTCGCCCTCATCGGCGGCCAGCTCGCACCGGACGCCGGGACCGTGCGGCTGGACGACGTCCGCATCGACCGGCTGCCGCCGCACCGCCGGGCCCGGCTCGGCATCGGCATCGTCTTCCAGGCGGCCCGGATCTTCCCCGGCATGACCGCGCTGGAGAACGTCATGGTCGGCGCGCACGCCACCACCCGGGCCGGGTTCGTCACCGGCGCGCTCCGGCTGCCCGCCCACCGGCGCGAGGAACGCCTGATCCGCGACCGGGCCGTCGAGAGCCTGCGCCGCACCGGCATCGAGCGGTGGGCGCACCGGCCCGCCGAGGAGCTGCCGCTCGGCCAGCAGCGCGCCCTGCAGCTGGCCCGGGCCCTCTGCGGGCGGCCGCGGCTGCTGCTGCTCGACGAGCCCGCGTCGGGGCTGCGCAGCGAGGAGCGCGAACACCTCGCCACGCTCATCGAGGACCTGCGCGGGTCGGGGCTGACCATCCTGCTCGTCGAGCACGACGTGGCGTTCGTGATGCGCCTCGCCGACCGGGTCACCGTCCTCGACCTGGGCCGGGTGATCGCCGACGGGACCGCCGCGGAGGTCCGCGCCGATCCCCGGGTCATCGCCGCCTACCTCGGCACCGACACGTCCACGAAAGCGCCCGCATGAGCGATCGTGCGAGAGAGACATCAGACCCGGGGCCCGACATTCAGGCCACCACCTCCACGAGCGCTCCGGTGATGACATGAATGTCATCGAGGTCTCGGGCCTGACGGTGCGCTACTCGGGAGCCACCGCGCTGGAGGGTGTGGACCTGGTGGTCGGCGAGGGCGAGCTGGTCGCGCTCATCGGCCCGAACGGCGCCGGCAAGTCGACCCTGGTCAAGGCGCTGTCCGGGCTGATCCGCCCGGCCGCCGGGCAGATCACCGTGAACGGCCGGCTGGCGCAGGTGCCCGAGGGCCGGGAGATGTTCGGCGACCTGACCGTCGACGACAACCTGCGCCTCGGCGGGTGGCGCAACGGCCGGCACGGCCGGGGCACCGGCGCGATCTACCCGCTGCTGCCGGAGCTCACCGGTCTCCGGCGCCGGCGGGCCGGCACCCTCTCCGGCGGCCAGCAGCAGATGGTCGCGATCGGACGGGCGCTGATGGCCCGGCCCGACGTGCTCGTCGTGGACGAGCTCAGCCTCGGGCTGGCCCCGCTGGTGGTCGCCGACCTGGTCGGCCACCTCCGCACGCTCAACGCCGACCGCGGGCTGGCCGTGCTGCTGATCGAGCAGAACGCCCGCCTGGCGCTCGGCCTGTGCCACCGCGCCTACGTGCTGGAGGCGGGGCGCATCGCGCTGCGGGGCGACGCTGACGAGCTGGCCCGCGACCCCCGGGTGGCCGCCGCCTACCTGGGCGGGCACGTGACGACGGACGGGCCGGCGCGGTGACGGACTTCGTCGGATATCTGCTGACCGGGCTGGGCATCGGCGCCGGGTACGCGCTCGTGGCCAGCGGCCTGGTCGCGATCTACCGGGTTACCCGGGTGGTCAACTTCGCGCAGGGCGCCTTCGCGGTGATCGCGGCCATGCTGACCTCCTCCCTGCTGGCCGCCGGGCTGCCGCACGGGGCCGCGGAGCTGACGGGGGTGCTGGCCGCCGCGGTGACCGGGCTGCTCGTCGGCATCGTGGCCATCGGCCGCCCGGGCACCACGCCCGCCACGTCGCTGATCGTCACGCTGGGACTGGGCGTTCTCGCGTACGCGGTGGAGATCTTGATCTGGGGTGACCAGCCGCGGTCGTTTCCCGGGCTGCCCGGCGTGGCCGGCATCGCCGGCGCCCGCCTGCAGGCGCACTACCTGCTCATCCTGGGCGTGGCGGTGCCGGTCTTCCTGGTCATGGCCGTGTTCTTCGCCCGCACCGACCTGGGCAAGGCGCTGTCCGCCTGCGCCTCCAACCGGTACGCGGCCCGCGTCGTCGGCATCGACGTGCGCCGGATGGGCCTGCTCGCCTTCGCGCTGGGCGGGGCGCTCGGCGGCCTCGCCGGCGTGCTGACCACCCCGGTGCAGCAGGTGACGTTCGACAGCGACGTGACGTTGATCGTGAACGGATTCGCGGCGGCCATCCTCGGCGGGCTCACCCGGCCGGTCGTCGCCCTCGCCGGCGGGCTGCTGCTCGGCGTCGCGCAGACGATGATCGCCGGCTACGGCGGCGGCGCGTACCAGTTGGAGGTGGCCCTGTTGCTGATGCTCACGGTGATGATCGTGCAGGCCGCCCGCACCGGCGCCGTCCAGGAGCAGGAGGCGGCCCGATGACGATGAACCGGTGGACGCTCGCCGCCCTCGCCCTGGCCACGCTGGCGCTCCCGCCGCTGCTGCCGGAGAAGCATCTCGCGATCTACGTGCTGCTCGGTCTCGCCGCGACGGTCACCGTCGGGGTGTCCATGCTGATGGGGTACGCCGGTCAGGTCTCGCTCGGCCAGGCCTCCTTCTACGCCATCGGCGGGTACGCGGCCGGCATGCTCGCGGTGCGCGGCGTGCCGACGGCGGTGGGCCTGGTCGCGGCGCCGATCGTCGCGGCGCTGGCGGCGGTGCTGCTCGGCGCGCCGCTGCTCCGGCTGCGCGGGCACCACCTGGCCTTCGCCACCCTGGCCATGCAGCTGATCCTGCTGTCCCTGCTCGGGCAGGGCGAGTGGGCGGGCGGCGCGATCGGCCTGCAGGGCATCCCACGGCTGTCGCTGGCCGGCTTCGAGCTGCGCGACGACGTCGGATACGCCTACGTGGTCTGGGTCGTGCTGGCCGTGGTGCTGCTGATCTCCCGCAACGTCGTCGCGTCGCGGGCCGGGCGCGGGCTGCGCGCCGCCGCGACGAGCGAGACGGCCGCGGCGGCCAGCGGCGTCGCGATCGGCGGTTACCGGCTCGCCGTCTTCGCCCTCTCCGCGGCGTTCGCCGGGCTGGCCGGCGGGATCTACGCCTACTACCTCGGCTACCTGGCGCCGGGCTCGTTCCCGGTGCTGCTGTCCATCGAGTACGTGGTGATGGCGGTCGTCGGCGGGCTCGGCACCATCGCCGGCCCGGTCATCGGCGCCGCGGTCATCGTGCTGCTGGTCCAGGTGCTGACCGCGCTGGGCACCCAGCCCGGCATGCCCGGCTACGCGCCGAGCGTGCTCTCGTACGCCGTCTACGCGCTGTTGCTCGTGGCCACCGTGCTGTACCTGCCGCGCGGCCTCGGTCCCGCGCTGCGCACCGGCACGGCCCGGCTGGTCGGCGCTGTCCGCCGGGCGCCGGCCGAACCGAGGGCTGAGGGCGTCCCGGCCCCGCCGAAGCCGGCCGCCTAGGAATCGGCCCTGATCGCTCCGATGGGGATGCAGCTGTCGTCCTCGCCGGTCTCGCAGAGCGCGGCGCCGGTGAGATCGGCCTTCTCCGAGATGAGCTGCCACGCCCAGGTGTAGTACACGGTGTTCGCGGCGAGCACGCCGAAGACCGGGTCGATGCCCCGCACTTCGCGACCGCCGTAGAGCATCTCGTCCTCGGTCCGGTACGGCGTCCCGTGCTCCAGCGTGCACGCGATGTCCTGGTTCTGGTCGCGGCGGCAGCTCGGGTAGGTGATGGACAGGCGCTGCACCGGGGCCATGATGCGGCGGCCGGGCGGGTCGGCCTCGACCCTCAGCAGGACCGCCAGCGCGGTGGTGCCCGCCGGTGGGGGGACGCCGGGAACGGACGCGGTGGTCTGGGCGTCGAGCACCTGCACCTGGTAGGTGTATTTGTTGCTGACCCGCAGGGCCTGCCCGCGCGGCGCGGGCAGGGTAGGCGGTTTGATCTCCCCCTCGCCGGTGTACTTGCCGGGTCCCAGCGACGGGGCGGCCGAGGGCGCGATCGCCGAGGGCGCGACCGGCGGTGGCGCCGCGCCGGCACTCGCGGAGGTCGCCGGATCGGCCCCGCTCCCGCACGCGGTGAGCAGCATGGCGCTAGCCAGCGTCCACAACGGTGTCGACCACCCGCGCCGCCGCATCGAAACTCCCTCTGGTCCATGATCAATGCCGGTCGACGACCGTACCAGTGTTGACCGATCCTGTGTTGACCGATCCTGTGTCGATCGATCCTGTGTCGATCGATCCTGTGTCGATCGATCCTGTGTCGATCGACTTCTGGCCGTCACCGGTCGGGGCCCGCCCCCACCGGCGCCGCACGGCGCAGCAGGTCCGTGACGGCGGCGGGGCGCAACGGCCGCGAGAAGAGCCAGCCCTGCCCGGTGTCGCAGCCGAGGGCCCGCAGCCGCTCGGCCTGCGACCGGGTCTCCACCGCCTCCGCGGTCACGCTGACGCCGATGGTGTGCGCGAGCCGGATGATCGTCTCGACGATCCGCTCGTCGACCGAGTCGCCGCCGTCCGGATCGCGGAGCCCGTCGACGAACGGCCCGGCCAGCTTGAGCAGGTGCACCGGCAGCCGGCGCAGGTAGGCGAAGTTGGAGTAGCCGGTGCCGAAGTCGTCGATCGCGATGCGGATGCCGCTGTCCGCCAGGCTGGACAGCGCCTGCAACGGGCCGTTGGTGTCCATGATCGCGCTCTCGGTCAGCTCCAGCACCAGCAGCGCGGGATCGAGCCCGGTGCGGGTCAGGATCTCCTCGACCTCCGCCGGCAGGGTCGGCTCGTGCACCTGCGAGACCGTGATGTTGACGCTGACCGAGACGCGCAGCTCCGGGAACTCCCCCGCCCACTTCGCGGCCTGGGCGCAGGCCTCCTGCAGGACCCAGCGGCCGAGCGGCACGATGATGCCGGTCTCCTCGGCCAGGGCGATGAACGCGTCCGGGGTCAGCTCGCCGAGCACCGGATGATGCCAGCGCAGCAGCGCCTCGACGCCGGTCACCCGCTGATCGGCCAGCGCCACCAGCGGCTGGTAGACGAGCGAGAACTCGCGGCGGTCGAGGGCGTCGGGCAGGGCGGCGGCCAGCTCGTAGCGGGCCGCCTGCCAGGCGTTACGGTCCGCGTCGTACATCACGTAGCGCCCGCGCCCCTCCGACTTCGCCACGTACAGGGTGAGGTCGGCGGCCTTCATCAGCTCCGCGGCGCTGGTCTCGCGGACGACGCTCTCCACGACGCCGATGCTCGCCGACACCCGCATCCGGTGCTGGCCGAGCTGGTACGGCTCGGCCAGGACGGCGAGCGTCCGGCCGGCCAGCTCGGTCAGCTCGCCCGCCCCGCTGGAGTGCTCGACCAGCAGCACGAACTCGTCGCCGCTCATCCGGCCCGCGACCTGCCGGAAGCCGGCGGCGCATTCCCGCAGCCGCTGGGCGACCGCCACCAGCAGATCGTCGCCGACCTGGTGCCCGAGGGTGTCGTTGACCCGCTTGAACCCGTCCAGGTCGAGGTAGCACAGCCCGACCCGGGCGTCCGGATCGTCGCTGCCGAAGATCCGTTCGAGGTGCTCGCCGATCATCGTGCGGTTCGGCAGGCCGGTCAGCGGATCGTGGGTGGCCTGATATTCCAGCCGGTGCTTGAGCCGCCGCCGGTCGGTGATGTCCTGCACCATGGCGATGGTGAACTCCGGTGCGCCGCCCTCGTCCCGGATCAGCGACACCGTCAGATCGGTCCAGACGACCCCGCGGTCCTTGCGGTAGTAGGCCTTCTCCATCCTTACGTGATCAAGCTCGCCGCCGATCAGCTCCGCGTACATCTTCCACATCTCGGGCGGGTCCTCGGGGTGGCTGAGCTGCGGCACCAGCAGGGCGCACATCTCCTCGGCGGTGTAGCCCAGCAGGTCGGCGAACGCCTGGTTGACCTGCACGATGCGGCCGTCCATCGTGCTGACGCCGATGCCGATCGCCGCGCCGTCGAACACCGCCCGCAGCCGCGCCTCGCTGGACCGCAGCGCCCGCTCGGCGGCGGCGTGCGCGCTGATCACGGCCCGGCCGAGCAACTCCTGTTCGGCCATGGTGGCGGCGCGGATCGCCGCGGCATACCCGGCGGCCACCGCGGCCTGGATCTCCACGACCCGTTGCCGGTGTCGGCCGGCGTCCCCGACCGCCGCCGGCAGGTGGGTGCCGATCAGGGAGACGGTGGCGGACAGCACGGCGGGCTCGGTCAGGTGCGCCTCGACCAGCGCGGACCCGACCTCGCCGGCCACCCGGGGGTCGAACGACTCCGCCCGGAACGCCGCGCCGAGCCGGTCGGTCAGCCGCCGGAGCAGGGCGTCGAGCCCGCCGAGGTCCAGCGGCACGAACCCCTCGTGCGCGACCTGCCGGCGCCAGTGCGCGGCGAAGCCGGCCAGCCCCGCGGGCGTGGCCGGCCCCGCATCGCCATGCGACCCCATCCGATACTCAGCTCTTCCTGCCGACGCCGGCGTAGGCCCCGACCTGCTCGGGGTGCTCGTCGACCGGATCCCGCGGATCGGGCCGCCACTGCGGAATGAACACCAGGCCGGGTTCGACCAGGTCGAACCCGTCGAAATACGCCGCGATCCCGGCCCGCGGGCGCAGCATGATCTCGGTCGCGGTGCGGGAGGAGAGCCGCTGGGCCTCGACGACCTCGGGCGGCTGCCCGTCCGCCGTGGCGTGCGACACCAGCAGGTAGCTGCCGGGCGCCATGGCCTCCCGAAGCGCCGCCACGATCGCCGCCGGGCTGTCGTTGTCCGGCACGAAGTGCAGCACGCCGGCGAGCAGCACGGCCACCGGCTCGGCGAAGTCGAGCAGGCCGAGCTTCTGCGCCTCGCCGAGCACCCGGTCGACGTCCCGGACGTCCGCGCAGATCACGTCGGCCCGGTCGACGCCGGCCAGGATCGCCCGGCTGTGCTCGACCGCGACCGGATCGATGTCGACGTAGACCACGGCGGAGTCCGGCGCGGCGTCGAGGGCGATCTCGTGCACGTTGCCGGCGGTCGGAATGCCCGAGCCGATGTCGAGGAACTGTCGCACCCCCCGCGCGACCAGGTAACGCACCGCCCGGCGCAGGAACACCCGGTTGGACCGCATGGTCTCCCCGATGTTCGGCGTCATCGCGGCGATCTGCTCGGCCAGCGCCCGGTCGACGGCGAAGTTGTGCGCCCCGCCGAGGAAGTAGTCGTAGACCCGTGCGGCGCTGGGACGATCAACGTCGATGCCGGCTGGTACCCAGTCGGTCGGTCCGGTCACGGTAAGCCCCTCCCCCTGATCGCGACGCGGCCTTCGCGACGTCGCCGTGCACGTCAGCCCGCAAGACCACAACTGTCTATCGTCCACAGCCACGGATGGCAACCAGCGGAAAGCATGACCGGGACGGTCCGAAACGCTACTTTGAGGTGGTGAATGGATCTTCGGTACGGGCCCGGGCGGCGGACGCGCTGCGGTCGCTGCTCCCGTCGTTGACGACCGAGGCCACCGAGCGCCTCGGGCACGCGGAGGCGGTGGCCTTCCTCGCCCGGCTGGAGACGTCGCTGCCGGACATCTTCGAGCCGCTGGAGATCGTCTACGGATCGGTGCCGCTGGAGGCCCTGATCCGGGCCGCCCTCGCCGGCGCCGCGGCGCGCCCGCCCGAGCTGCGCGACCTCGACCGGCGGCGGGAGATCGACGCGCACTGGTATCAGCGGGCCCGCCAGGTCGGCTACGTCTGCTACGCCGACCGGTTCGCCGGCTCGCTGCCCGCGGTGGCCGAGCACCTCGACTATCTGGACGAACTGGGCGTCACGTACCTGCACCTGATGCCGCTGCTGGCCCCGCGGCCGGGCGAGAACGACGGCGGGTACGCGGTGCGGGACTACCGTGCCGTCGATCCGCGGCTGGGCACGATGGACGACCTCACCGACCTGGCCGGCCGGCTGCACGCCCGGGGCATGAGCCTCTGCGTCGACCTGGTGCTCAACCACACCGCGAAGGAGCACGCCTGGGCCCGTGGCTGGTGGGCCGGCGACCCGGCGTACCGGGATTTCTACTTCGCCTTCCCGGACCGGGAGATGCCGGACGCGTACGAGCGCACGATCGTCCCGGTCTTCCCGGACCGCGCGCCGGGCTCGTTCACCCAGTTCGACGGCAAGTGGGTGTGGACGACCTTCTGGAACTACCAGTGGGATCTGAACTACGCCAACCCGGCGGTGTTCCACGCCATGCTGGAGACCATCCTGTGGCTGGCCAACCGGGGCGTCGACGCGTTCCGGCTGGACGCTGTCCCGTTCATGTGGAAGCGCGTCGGCACCACCTGCATGAACGAGCCGGAAGTGCACCGGATCGTGCAGGCGCTGCACGCGCTCACCCGGCTCGCCGCGCCCGGCGTGATCTTCAAGGCCGAGGCGATCGTCGCGCCCGACGACCTGGTGCCCTACCTCGGCGGGCACGACCGGTACCGGCCGGAGTGCGAGCTGGCCTACCACAACCAGCTGATGGTGATGCTCTGGAGCAGCCTGGCCACCAAGGACGCCCGGCTGATGGCCCAGTCGCTGTCGCGGATGAAGCCGATCCCCGCGGAGTCCTCCTGGGTGACCTACGTCCGCGGGCACGACGACATCGGCTGGGCGGTCAGCGAGCAGGACGCCGCGGCGGTCGGCTGGGACTGGTGGAACCACCGGAACTTCCTCAACGCCTTCTTCTCCGGCCGCTTCCCCACCTCCTCCGCTCAGGGCGCCCTGTTCCAGGAGAATCCGGAGACCGGCGACGCCCGGATCTCCGGCACCGCCGCCTCGCTCTGCGGCATCACCGAGGAGCCGGCGAGCTGGCCGCAGGGCGTCCGCCGGCTGCTCCTGCTGCACTCGGTGGCCTTCGCCTTCGGCGGCATCCCGCTCATCTACATGGGCGACGAACTGGCGATGCGCAACGACGCCGGCTACCTCGACGACCCGGCGCTCGCCGACGACAACCGGTGGATGCACCGCCCCACCATGGACTGGGCGGCGGCCGGGCGCCGGCACGACCCGGCCACGCTGGAGGGCATGGTCTACGCCGGGCTGCGCCGGATGGTCGCGGCCCGCAAGGACCTGCTCGCCCTGCGGGCCGGCGGGGAGAGCGGCATCCTCGGCGTGGACAACGGGCACGTGTTCGCCTTCCGCCGCCGGCACCCCCGCAGCGGCACCTTCATCGGCCTGGCCAACTTCGCCGAGCAGCCACAGTCGATCTCCGCGGCGGCGATCGGGCACTACGGCTGGATGGAGACCGCGCTCAGCAGCGACGGGCCGCTGCAGGTGCGGGAGGGACGGGCCGTTCTGCCCGCGCTCGGCTTCGCCTGGCTGATCGAACGCTGAACCCAGCCCGCTCAGGTGAACAGCAGCGGCAGCAGGCCGAGAGCGTTCGCCGCGCCGTGCAGCACGATCAGCGCCCACACGTTGCGGTACCGCGCCCACAGGTAGCCGGTCAGCAGGCCGAGGCCGCCGCTGGACACCAGGATCACCGCGGTGATCTCCCAGGCCGGGCCGTCGCCGTAGCGGTGGACGTGCAGGGCGGCGAACAGCAGCGCCGACGCGGCGATCGCGGGCCACCGGCCCAGCAGCGCCTCCAGCCGGGTCTGCAGCAGCACCCGGTAGAAGATCTCTTCCGTGACGCTGGCGGTCAGGAACGTGAAGACCGCCGCCCCGGCGAGGAACACCGGGTCGATCGTCGCGTACCCGGAGAGGTCCGGCTCGCCGGCCAGCGGGCTGTAGTGGCCGAGCCAGGCCCAGGCGAGCACCGCGGGTGCCGGGCCGAGCCAGTACCAGCGGCGGGGCAGGAGCGCCCGATGGCCGCGGGCGGGCGACGGGGCCGGCCACCGCCGCAGGACCAGCCAGCCGCCGCCGAGCAGGAGCAGCAGCTTGAGCGCCGGGTAGAGCAGGTCGCCACCCGGCGCCGACCGCACCGGCGACACGAGGGGAAAGACGACCGCGATCACGACCAGGCCGACCGCCTGCCGGCGCAGGTTCACACCGGTCGGTTCCGCCGGCTCCGCCACCGCCGGCCCGGCGGGCCCGAGGGGGACCAGGACGGCCGGCGCGCGAGCCGACACGGTCAGCGCCGGCAGCCGCCACGGCACCAGCCGGGTCAGCAGCAGGCCGACGGCGAGCGGCACGACGACGGCGGCGAGCGGGATCCCCGCCGCCTCCTCGTCGGCGGAGACCGCCAATGACGTCCGGCCGGCCAGCAGCAGGACGATGACCGCGAGCAGCGGCAGGGCGAGACCCGCGGCGGTGAGCAGCTTCGGTCGCACGGCGGCTCCTAGTTTCCGGGCGTGCGGTTCATCAGCGGCGTGAGCTGGTGGATGTCGTGCCGGCGGCGCAGCGCCGCGATCTCGGCCTGGTCGGGTGGTCCCCCGGCGGCGAGCAGCTCGGTGAGCTCCTGGAGGTAGCGCTCGTGGCCGGCGGGTGAGACGAGGAAGAGCATCCGGGCCGGTTCGGTTCCCGGGTTGAAGAAGGCGTGCGGGCAGCCGGCGGGCACGAACATGAAGCTTCCCGGTCCGCCCCGGAAGACCGTGGCGCCGGCCTTCGACTCCCAGCTGCGCCAGTCGCCGTTGGCCTGGGTGGTCGGTTCGAAGGCCAGCAGGTCGAGCTCGCCGTCGAGGACGTAGAACACCTCCTCCGCCTGCTGGTGCCGGTGCGCCCCCACGTCGAAGCCCGGGGCGACCTCGGCCTCGAACGCCGAGAAGATCTTCGACTGTTCGGCGCCCGCCTTCAGGGTCATGGTCTGGAGTCTGCGGCCGCCACCGGGCGGCACCAGCAGTCCGTCGGTCATCTCTGCCCACCTTCCGTACTCATGGTTTCCAGCCTGTCGCGTGCAGCCAGGTCTTCAGCCGCAGCAGGTCCGGGTGGTCCGCCTGCAACTGCGAGAGGTCGGCCAGGTCGGACGGGTGCTCGTTGAAGAACGTGAACATCTGCGCCAGCTGCTCGTCGAAGGCGCGGATCTGCTCGATGGGCGTCTGGTGGAACCGGGTCGGCAGGCCGCTGTACCAGCCGAAGGTCTCCGCGATCTCCTCGGGTGTGCCGACGTCGCCGGCGATCGAGATGGTCCGGCCGAGGAAACGGCCGGGCCGGTCGAACGCCATCGCCCCGAACGCGCCGATGTCGCGCACCGAGATCAGCTGTAGCGGTACGGCGGGCCGGACGGCGAGGCTGACCACGAGTTCGCCGTTGGTCAGCACCGGGCGGTTGTAGGTGGCGAAGTTCTCCATGAAGGAGACCGGACGCAGGATGGTCGCCGGTGGTCCGGCCGCGTGAATGTGCTCCTCGATCCGCGATTTGCTGTCGTAGTAGGGGATTCCGGAACCAGCGTCCGCGCCGTTGATCGAGCTGTAGACCAGGTGCGCGACGCCGGATTCCCGGGCGAGGCCGACCACCGCCTTGCCCCGCCGTTCCTCGGCCACCACGCCCTCGGGGCTGATCCTGGGCCCGGCCATCATGGTCAGGGCGAGGAAGACTCCGTGCATGCCTTCCATCGCCGTCCGCAGCGACGCCGGATCATCCAGGTCGCCGCCGACGAGGGTGGCACCCGCCTCCCGCAGCGCCCGGGCGCCGGGCGAGCCGGGGTCGCGCACCAGGGCGTGCACCTCTCGGCCGCGTTCGAGCAGGTGCCGCGCAGCCCAGCCGCCCTGCTGACCGGTGGCGCCGATGACGAGTACCGGTCCCTTGTGATCTGGCATGAGAAGCTCTCCCGTCGTCGGGCTCAGGGGCAAAGTCGAGGAAGACAGGACTCCGGCTCAGGCGTCCGGTATCGCCGTGATGCTGTGCGAGCCGAGGTCGACCGAGAGGCGGATCCCGCCGATCGAGGTGCTGACGTTGTCGCCGTCGACATTCTCGCCGGCCCATTCCGCCGCCTGCTTGGCGAGCTCGCGCCGGCTGAAGAACAGCGCATCGCCCAGGCCGGCGAACAGGGTCTTGCAGTAGTTCGAGCCCGGCTTGTGTCCGCAGCGCACCGACACGTACTGGATCTGGGCGTCGCCGTCGTACTCAATGCCGACGTTCATCGAGGACAGCCCGGCCTCGGTGGTGGTGCAGCTCATCAGGTTCTTGGCAGCGCTTCTCCGGCTCTTGATCTCCGACGGGCCGCATCGGTAGCCGTTGGCCTTGACCAGCCAGCCGCTGGCAAGGCTGGCGACCGTCAGGTCCGGCAGATACCGCCGGGCGGCGTCGGGGAACTCGGGAAGCATCGACGGCGGCGCGGTCGGTCCGTCCGGCTGCGTGGTGAAGTACGCGGCGACCGCGCCCGGGCCGCTGCCGAGCACCCCGCCGACGATCAGCGCGCCCACGATCAGCAGGACCGTGACCGCGGCGCCCGGCTTGCGCGGCGCGCTCATCGCGAACCCACCGATACGGCGAGCCGGAGGTTCTGCTGGTCCAGGGCCGACAGCCGGTATTGGTAGCCGCCGATGGTGGCCGTGACGTCGGCGCCGCCGCTGAGCCGCGGGAGCAGCCAACCGCTGATCTCCTCGGTCAGGACCGGGTCGTCGGAGAACGGCAGGGCGGCGAGCCACACCAGGTAGGCCTTGGTCGAGGCCGGTGCCTCGCCGGCCGTGTGGGTGTTGACACTGCTGTCGTAGCTGTAGATCAGATCGTCCTTGTCCGAGACGCGGGACCGGTAGGTCGTGTCACCGATGCGCAGTTCGCACTCCGGGCCGTTGAGCTTCTCGGTGCAGGTGAAACCCCGTCCCTTCAGCGCGTCGAGCACACTGGAGGCCTTGAGCGACGGGATGCAGTACAGGTTCCCGCACGAGGCCCGGTACGACGCCTTGCGCTCGCTGCGCGTGAGCAGGTATCCGCCCGTGCCCCCGGCGACGAGCGTCACCAGCGCGACCGCCAGGGCGATGAGACGCAGGCGCCGCCAGGCCCGTACCGGGTCGACGGCGGGCTGGGCGACCGGCCCGATCGGGCCGATCGGGCCGGGTGGACCCGTCGCACCGGGCGGTGCCGGTGGCTGCATGTTCGACACGGTCATGCCCCCGTCCGGACGTAGTTGGCCCACTTCTGCTTGAAGTCCGCAGCGGACATCTTCAGGACCCGGGTGCAGACGGTGTTGAAGATGGGCAGGTCGGCCAGGGGGTCGCCGTCCGCGTCGTTGTGCTGGATGACGCCTTCGTAGAACTCCACCGCGGCCTCCCGCCCCTTGATCCGCTCGATGAAGCCGAACGTGGTGGCGGCAGCGGCGTAGTTGTAGCTGATGTCCTTGTCGTAGAACTCCTTCGTGATGGGCAGCCGGCCCTTGAACGAGCCGGCGGCCCTGCGGCGGTACGCCTCGCTCGTGCCCTCCGTCCACGCGGCGAACCCCTCGATCGCCCACCGCGGCGGGCCCAGCAGCCCGTTGCCCGGGCTGAGCGCGGCCGCGCGAGAGGTCACGGCGTGTGCCAGCTCGTGCCGCATCACCCGCCGGGGATCATCGCCGAAGGCCGCGATCATCTTGAGGTTGACCGTGATGCGTGAACCGGCGTACTGCTTGTCGTAGACCTCGCCGTTCTGGCGGACACCGAACTGCGGGAACTGGAAACCTTCGAACTTGGACACGGTGAGGACGCCGTCGCCCGCCCCGAACCAAGTGGCGAAGTTCTCGTCGTCATTGGTGAAGAACAGCACGTGGCCGGGGAACCGGGTGCGACTGCCCCACATCTGCTCGATGCCCTTCGCCTCCGCCGCGGCGGGCGCGGCATAGCGGTCGAGGTCGGTGACGCTCGCATCGGCGACCAGCCATACGTTGCCGGCCTGCTTGACGGTCAGTGGCGTGGTGTACCAGGGAGCCGTGGCCGGCAACCCGCTGACGTCCAGTTTGGCGCCGTTCCTTCTGGTGATGCGGGTCAACTCGGTGATCACCAGCTGGTCGCCCCGCTGGGCCGCCAGGATCTGGAAGGTCGCGGCCGGAGACACACCGCCCGGGCCGGCGTCCGCCGCCAGTTGGATCACCTCGTGCACCGGTGCGAACCGGTGTACGCCGTCCTTCACCTTTCCGTCACCGAAGAAGCTCGTGATGTAACGGAACGTCGTGGGCTTGAACTGGCGCAGGTTGGCGAAGAACATCTTCTGCTGCGTGATCAGTTCCGCGTTGTTCGCGTCCAGGTCGGCGAGGAAGGCGCGCTCGTCGCCCTGCTCCATCGCCTTCGCGCGGCGGTCGAGGATCTGCTTGAGCGCCCGGGCATGCGGATCGGCCGCCGCCTGGTTACCCTGATCGACGATCGTCGGCCGGGTCTTCTCGGCGCAGCCGGCGAGCGCCAGGCCACCCGCCAGGCCGCAGCCGGCGAGCAGCGCCCGCCTCGACCACCCAGCGCCCTGGCCTGCGGCGACCGAGCGATGCTGGTGTGTCACGAACTGGTCCCCCGAACTGCCTACGTCATGAGCGTGTGCCGATGCACACCAGGTCGGGTTCAAGGTAGGAGAGGGTCGACCGGTCACACATCCGTAGATGGTTGGATGTTGACGTACAACCCACGTGGTAGCCGCGCCGGCCACCAACCACTGCGGTACGTCTGTCTACATCGCAGGGTTGACCCGCCGCCGCACCGTGCGGGTCCGGTGGCACAGCACGAGAGGCGGTACGGGGTGCGGAGCACCGAGCGGAAGATCACGGTGCTCGTCGTCGACGACCAGGTGCTGATCCGGGCCGGGCTGGTCGCGTTGCTGCGCGCGGCGCCCGGCATCGAGGTCATCGGCGAGGCCGCCGACGGTGAGACCGCGGTGGCGCTGGCGGCGCGCACCAGGCCGCAGGTCATCATCATGGACATCCGGATGCCGGGCGCCGGTGGCATCGCGGCTACCCGCGAGATCCTCGCCGCCGCCGGCGAGACCGACCGGCCGCATGTGCTGGTGCTGACCACCTTCGACCTCGACGAGTACGTCTACCAGGCGCTCCGGGCCGGCGCGAGCGGCTTCCTGCTCAAGGACAGCCCGCCGGAGCGGCTCCTCAACGCGGTGACGACGATCGCGGGCGGCGACCTGCTGTTCGCGCCGAGCGTGGTGCGCGGCCTGGTCGAGGCGTACGCCGCGCGCGCCGCCCAGAAGCCGGGAGCGGTGGCGGGCACGGACGCGCTCACCGGCCGGGAGACCGAGGTGCTGCGCCTGGTGGCCCGGGGCATCTCCAACGGCGAGATCGCCGATCACCTGGTCATCGCCGAGGCGACCGTGAAGACCCACGTCAACCGCTTGATGACCAAGCTGGGCCTGACCAGCCGGGCGCAGGCGGTCGTCGTCGCGTACGAGAGCGGCCTGGTCGTGGCGCAGCACGGCCGGCCGGCGAGCGCGTAGTCCTAATTGGTCACCGGCTCGCCCGGAACCGTGAACAGCGGCTGCCACGGGTCGTCCGGGCCGATCGGGTATTCGGTGGACGGAGCATCGCCCTTCGTCGACCACCGGGCCTGGTACGGCAGCTCGTCGAAGAGCACCCGGTCCCCGCGGGCGTAGACGGTCGCCTGTTCCCACTCGTCCTTCACGCCGGTCACCTCCGGACTCGGCCGGGGTGCCTTCTCGGTCGAGCTCACCGGGCCGATCACCGACCACGGGGTGGGGGTGCTGGAGTCGCCCGCCTCCGCGGGGTCGGCGCCCTGGTTCGCCCACTTCGCCTCGTAGACGACGCCGTGCCAGACCACCTTGTAGCCGCCCACGTACTGGGCGCTGAGGCGCCACACCGGGTAAGGACTCGTCCGGGGATCGTCCACGATCGGCTCCTGGTCCGGGATCGCGACCGATTCCCGGCCGGACGTGCCCACCGCGCTGCCCGGCAGCCCCGCGAAGACCGACGAGAAGGCCAGCGCGTCCTGGGCCACCCCGCTGCACGTGTTGGAGTGCACCACGACGTTGGTGAAGGTCCCCCGGCACCGGGCGTCCCGGTTCAGCGACCACATCGACACCCTGCCGAGCCCGTTGTCGACGGCGAAGGTGGCGAGCCCGCGCGCGTCGTCGACGGTGAACCGCTCGGCGTCCACGTCGTTCTGGCCGATCATCGGCGTGGCCCCGATCCTCGACCACACCTGCGGCGACGTGAGCTGCACACCGAGCCGCAGGTAGAGGTCGGACAGCTGCTTGTGGGTCGACTCCAGCGCCCGGATGGACAGCTCCAGCATGTCGGGGTCCGAGCCCTGCTCCGACCCGAAGTCCATCGTCATCACGTTGACCCCGCGCAGCGAGACACCGCCCTCCAGCGTCGCCCGCACCGCGCCGAGCCCGTCGGCGGTCAGGCCCTCCGGCGCCACCGGCAGGGTCAGCCACACCGCCAGCGGGTCACCGGCCGACTCCCGCTCGGCCTGCAGCGTCGCCAGGGCGAGCGCGCGCCGCCGCAACGACGCCTGGTCCGCCACGGCCGTACCCTCGATGTCCAGATCCAGGGTCTGCACCTCGTAGCGCCGCACCAGCTGCCGGTAGGCGTCGGTCAGCCGCGCCTGGTCGGTGCAGGCGACGGCGAGCTCGGAGTTGTTCAGCCCGCCCACGCTGAGCATGATGCTCCCGCCTGAGGACCGCAGCTGGCTGATCCTGCGGTCCAGCTCCAGGGAGGCGGCCGCCTCGTCGGGGGTGTAGGCGCCACCCCAGCTGGGCGCGCAGCCGTCCTTGGGGTCGGCGACCACGAAGGCCAGGGCCACGTCGTTCGCCGGGTTCGCCTCGGGATCCTGGAACTCGAAGGTCGGGGTCAGCGTGACATCCACGTACGGCACGGCCCACGACTTCGCGGTCGGGCCGGCCGTGTCCCGCAGGTGCAGCACCGCGAAGGTGCCGCCGGTGCCGAGGCCGGCCAGCACCAGGATCAGCAGGCCGAGCCTGAGCCACGACAGCCGCTCGGCCGGCGCCTCCGGCTCCTGCCAGTTCTCGTCGGCGAGGGGGTCGTCCTCCGGCCGCACGGACTGCTGGATGGCGCGGTCGGTGAGCATGAGGCCCTCTCCGTCGTGGGTCGTCTACCTCTCGGATCGGCAGCTTCGGCGACGAGTGAAGGCCCGCGACGGCAAAAACCTTTAAGACTTCCCGCAGGACGGCCGATGGGGAGACGAACGGGCGCGACGGTCCGCAGGCGATCCGTGCCGCACGACGGTGAGAGGCATCCCCATGAAGGGCAACTCGGTGGACCAGCGCGTGCCGGACACCCAGCGCCAGTGGGGTGCCGACCGGCGGTCGGCACCCCACCCGCTCGTGCCGCCGGCCGTCTCCGAGGGCCGCATCGCCCGGGGACGGCTCGCGATCGTGCTGACCATCACCGTGTGGGCCTGCTACCTCATCGGCACGGTGATCCAGCAGTTCATCGCCGGGCGGGCCAGCACCGCGCGGCTGGCCATCGAGGCGATCGTGTACATGATCGTCGTCACCGGGCTCGCGGCCTCGGCGACGGCCTACCTGATCACCCGGATCGGCTACTTCTACCGCAGCCGGGCGCATCACCGGGCGCCGCGGATCGTGCTGGACAACTACCTGCAGGGCGCGACGCCGTCGGTGACGGTCATCGTGCCGTCGTACCAGGAGGACGAGCGCGTCATCCGCACCACCCTGCTCTCGGCGGCGCTGCAGGAATATCCCGGCCTGCGGGTCGTGCTGCTCATCGACGACCCGCAGCGACCGCGCACCCGGGCCGCCCGCGACCTGCTGCTGGCCGCCCGGGCGCTGCCGGGCGCGATCGAGGCCGAGCTGGCCATACCGTACGGGCGGGTGCGGACCGCGTACGAGAGGTTTGAGCACTCCCTCGACGAGCGCGACGAGCACGCCAGCACCGTGGAGGACATGCGCGACCTCGCCGCCGAATACCGGTTCGCCGCCGGCTGGCTCTACGGCCTGGGCCGCCGGCAGGAGATGGTGGACCACACCGACGCCTTCTTCGTCGACCACATCCTGAACGCGCTCGCCGACGACCTCGGCACCATCGCCGAGGCGCTGGAGGGCGGCGCCGAGGAGAAGGCCGCCCTGCCGGTGGAGCGGCTCATTCAACTGCACCGCCGGCTGCTGGCCGTCTTCGACGCCTCGGTGACGAGCTTCGAGCGCAAACGGTACGTCTCGTTGTCGCACGAGCCGAACAAGGCGATGAACCTCAACAGCTACATCGGCCTGATGGGCGGCGGCTACCAGGAGGTCAACACCCCGCTCGGGGTGGCCCTCGTGCCGGCCGGGCCCGGGCAGGCCGAGCTGACCATCCCGGACCCGGACTACGTGCTGACCCTGGACGCCGACAGCGTGCTGCTGCCGGAGTACGCGCTGCGGCTGGTGCACCTGATGGAGCAGGGCGCCCACGAGCGAGACGCGGTGGCGCAGACGCCGTACAGCGCGTTCCCCGGATCGGCGACCCGGATCGAGCGCATCTCCGGCGCCACCACCGACATCCAGCACATCGTGCACCAGGGGATGACGCACTACGACGCGACGTTCTGGGTCGGCGCCAACGCCGTGCTGCGCAAGAAGGCGCTGGACGACATCCGCGAGATCGCCTACGAGGGCGACTGGGAGATCCGCCGCTACATCCAGGACCGGACCGTCATCGAGGACACCGAGTCGACGATCGACCTCGGGGTGCACGGCTGGACGCTCTACAACTACCCGGAACGCATGGCCTACAGCGCCACCCCGCCGGACTTCGGCTCGCTGTGCATCCAGCGCCAGCGGTGGGCGAACGGCGGGCTGCTGATCCTGTCCCGGCTGAAGGACCAGTTCCGGGCCCGGGCGGCGCGGGGCAAGAAGAACCGGTTCGGTGAGCTGTTCCTGCGGGTGAACTACATGGCCTCCATCTTCTGGAGCTCCGTGTGCCTGGTGGTCATGCTCGTCTACCCGTTCAACGCCGACCTGCTCAACCCGATCCTGCTGCTGGTGTCGGTGCCGTACTTCCTGATGATGAGCGCGGACCTGAAGGCCTGCGGCTACCGCCGCCTGGACGTGCTGCGCGTCTACGGCTTCAACCTGATCCTGCTGCCGGTCAACCTCTCCGGCAGCTTCGCCTCGATCCTGCAGCTGCTGACCGGGGAGAAGAGCGCGTTCAAACGGACGCCGAAGGTCCGCGACCGGACGACGTCGGCCACCACGTACCTGATCGCACCGCTCGCCCTGATCGCCTTCTGTGCCTGGACGGTGGTCCGCGACATCCAGCTGCACCAGTGGGACAACCTGGTCTTCGCCGGGCTGAACCTGGTGCTGGCGACGTACGCGATGGCCGCGTACGTCGGGCCGGGCAACATCCTGGTCGACCTGTTCACCCACCTGCGGAACTGGCTGTACCGCCCGGTGCACCCGAAGAAGCGCGCCCGGGAGGCCGGCGGTGCCAAGCAGCCGGCCCCGGCCACCCATGCCGAGGGCCGCGCGCTGGCACCGAACGGCGCGATCGGCGACTGGGCCTCGGTGCTGCACTACCGTTCCGATCGGGGCTCCTCCGGCCTGGTCGCGGTCCGGCCCGCCGCCGGCCGGTCCACGCGGGGAGCGCAGACCCCGTCGTCCCGGTCGAACTCCTTCGAGGAGTTCACCTTCTTCACCGTCTTCCAGCCGATCTTCGAGCTGCGGTCCGGGGAGGCGGTGGGCTACGAGGCCCTCACCCGCTTCGCCGACGGCACAAGGCCGGAGCGAGGGCTGGCGGCGGCGCAGGCGCAGGGCGTGCACATCGACCTCGACGCCGCCCTCATCCGCGCCGCCATGGCCTCCGCGAACGCCCTGCCGGACGGCGCGTGGCTGGCGCTCAACATCTCCAGCGACCTGCTGCGGCGGCCCCGCGAGCTGGAGCCGCTGCTGGCGGAGAGCGCCCGGCCGCTGGTGCTGGAGGTCGCGGAGGCCGACCGGGCGGACCTCGACCGGCTGCCCGCGGACGTCCGGATCGCGGTCGGCGACGCCGGCGCGGGATACGACACCCTGGCGCGGATGGAGTCGCTGAAGCCGGCCTTCCTCAAGCTGGGGCGGG
The DNA here is from genome assembly GCF_003947245.1 of Actinoplanes sp. ATCC 53533. Lineage (NCBI taxonomy): Bacteria > Bacillati > Actinomycetota > Actinomycetes > Micromonosporales > Micromonosporaceae > Actinoplanes > Actinoplanes sp. ATCC 53533. The sequence goes on from NZ_QHHV01000133.1 coordinate 38,538, forward strand.
CGTCGCTGGCCGGCATCGAGACCGAGGGCGCGCGGCGCGCCTCGATCCGCTCGCTGGTCGACTTCGCCCGCGAGCACGGCTGCACCGTCATCGCCGAGGGCATCGAGTCGGCGCAGCAGCGCGACGCGCTCGTCGCCTGCGGCGTGCCCCTCGGGCAGGGTTTCTACCTGGGCCGGCCGGTGCCGGTGGAACGGGCCCTGGCGGACGCGACCAGCCGCTGATCACCGTCCCACGGTGTCTTCCAGCCACTGCCGGAGCGGCCGGCTGGTGCGCAGGAACTTGACGATCCGGGTCTTCGCCGCCGAGGTGCCCAGCCAGGCCGCCGGCTGCCACTCCTGCCAGGTGACGAGCCCCTTGTGGCGGAGCAGGTCAATCCGGGGATGGTCCTTCGGATAACCCCGGGGCGCGGTCTTCAGCGTGCTGCGGCCACGCACCTGGATCCCGGTTCGCTCGACGGCGGCGATGAGGGCGATCAGCTGCGCGCCGGTCCGGTCGTCGGCGACCGCGCGGCGATACCGGTCGAGCTGGTCGGGCGCCATCTCGTACATTCCGCTGCCGGCGGCCAGCCCGTCGGCGGACAGTTGCAGATAGCCGCCGAATTCCAGCCAGGCGCCCAGGTTGGTCTTGTAGGGCGACTTGTCCGCGCTGAACCGCACGTCGCGGTACGGCCGGAAGATCTTTCCCGCCCCGAACTCGGCTTCCAGCTCCGCGAGCAGCTCGACCGTCGGCGCGCGCACGGCTGTCTCATAGACCGCCTTGTGGTCGGTCCAGTAGGTCTTGGAGTTGTCGGCGCTCAGCCCCTCGAAGAAGTCGAGGGCCTCGCTCGGCCAGCCACGAAAAGTCATGAAGCCATTCTCTGCCAGGTGACCGCGCGGCGCGGTGCCCGTACCCGGGTCACCGCGCCGGTGCCGGCGGTCAGTCGGCGCCGACCGTCAGGCCCTCGGTGAGCTGGTTGAGCACGTCGAGGTGGAAGCCGTCGGTCGACTGGAGATAGACCCAGCGCCGCTCGCGGCTCGCGCCGAACCGGGACTTCTGCAGGTCCGCGCTCATCCCGAACAGCACCCGCCGGGCGCCGTGCCGCTGCGCTGCGCGGATCGCCTGCCACAGCGTCTGCTGGTACGAGCGGTGGCTCGCCACGTACCGGTAGTCGAGGCCGACGAAGAGCGGCTGGACATGGTCGGCGCCGACGTGCTGGAGCGCGAACGCGACCGGCTTGTCCGGGCCGTCGTGCAGGGTGAGCGTGACCAGTTCCCAGCCGGGCCGGGCCAGCACCGCGTCGAGCACCCGGCGCGGCAGCGGAAAGACGTTGAGCTCCAGGTTGCGCGCGTGGACGTCGCGGTACAGCCCGTACAGGTGGTCGCGCTGCCCGGTGGAGAGCTTCGCGGCCTCCGTGCTGCCGCCCGCGTACGCCTCGACCCGGTACTGCCCCTCCCAGGCCAGCACGTTGGTGCGCTGGTGGTAGCGGGCCTTCTTGGGCAGCCCGGCGAGGAAGTCGTCGTCGGTGCTGAAGTCGATCGGGCGGGTCCAGGTGTCGAAGACCGGCACCCGGGCGAACCCCTCGCCGAGTAGGACCTCGTGCAGTTCGGCGTCGCCGTCGGGCAGGTCCCGCAGCACGACCGCGGCGGCGCCGGCGCGGTCCTCCTCCGAGCGCGCGGCGGCGAGGATGAGCCGCAGCGCCGAGCGCCAGTCGGCCGTCCGGTCCAGGTAGAGGTGGTCGCCCTCGCTGAGCAGCGAGCCCATGCCGATCATCGTGGAGGTCAGGTAGTACGGGTTGTCGGCCCGGCGCCGCTCGACCTCTTCCGACACGTGCGGTTCGGCGAGCATGTCGTCCTTCCACATGGCCGTGGTGAAGAACGTCGCGGCGACCGGCCGGCCGGCGGCGGGGTCCCGCACGATCCAGTAGTGGAACGCCCAGCGGTGCTCGGGCTCGGCGTCGTCGTCGCCGGCGAAGGTGTCCTCCAGGGCGCGCAGCCCCTGCCAGTCGAACGCGCCGCGCCCGCCCAGCATCGCGTCCCACTCGGTGCGGTCGATCGCGTCGATCGTGGTGTGGTGCTCGAGCCGCAGCTCGCGGGGCTGCTCGCCGGAGCGCGCCGCGGGCACGGCCACCTGGGCCGGGCGCAGCCGCACGGGCCGGCCGGCGAGCTGGCGGGAGAACGCGCGCTTGAGCGTCGTGAGGTCGTCGCCCTCGTCGGCGAGGGCCTTGGGCAGCGCGTCGGTGAGCGCCTCCACCAGGCTGACGATGTCGTCGTCGGTGTGGTGCGCGGTCAGCGCGATCCGGGCGCCGGAGCGCTTGGCCGCCACCGCCGGGAAGGTCGCGGTGTCGACGAAGAAGCCGGCGTCGCGGAGCCGGCCGGTCAGGTTATAGGCGACCTCGGGCCGCCCGGCGCCGACGCACCGGATCGGCGCCTCGCTCGGGCTGACCACCGGCAGCCCGTTCTCGGTGGCGAGCCGGTTGAACAGCCGGATCACCTCGGTGAGCCGCGCCTGGCGGGTGACCACCTCCTCCGACAGGTGCAGCCGGGCGGAGGCCAGCACGGCGCCGAGCATCGGCGGCTGCACCGGGCCGGAGAAGATCAGCGGGCCGCCGACGGTGAACACCCGGCGGCGGGTCTCGGCGTCCGGGAAGGTGAGCGCGCCGCCCGCTGCGGCGAACGACTTGTTCAGCGAGCCGGCGACGATGCTGCGGGTCAGGGCGAGCGGGCTCAGCCGCTCCAGCGCGTAGCCGCGCCCGTGCTGTCCCAGCCAGGAGAACGCGTGCGCGTCGTCGATGTAGAGCCACAGGTTCTCGTTCGCGGCGACCAGGTCGTTGAGTTCCTCGATCGGCGCGAAGTCCGCGTACATGCTGTAGAGGCCGTCCGCCGCGTACCAGACGCGCCGGTGGTCGCGGCGGTACTCGTCGAGGCGGCGCTGCAGCGTGCGCAGGTCGTTGTGCGGGATCAGCTCGACCCGGGTGCCCTGGGCCTGCACGAGCTTGGCGGCGGTCTGCACGCTGTGGTGCACCTGGTGGTCGAGCAGGAGCACGTCGCCCGACTCGACCACCGTCGGGAGCGCGGCGAGGTGGCCCAGGGTGGTGCTCGGCGTCAGGATCGTCTCGCGACCGAACAGCGCGGTCAGGGCGCGCTCGGCCGACGCGTAGGCCGGGGCCGACAGGAAGGCGCGCGAGGAGGAGAACTGGGTGCCGTACCGCTCGACGGCGTCGATCACCCCGGCGCGCATCGCGGGGTGCGTCTCCAGGCCGAGGTAGCTGCAGGACCCGAAGTTCACCAACGGCCGGCCGGCCAGGGTGATCATGCGCCCGTCCAGCCGTTCGTCCTCGGCGGTGTTGTGCAGCATCCCGCGGCGTACCCCATCGGAGATGACCTCGTCGAACGCCTGCTTGAGCTCCTCAGCCTTCGCCATGGATGCGCAGTCCCCTCATGCCCCGTAGGTCGTCGCCGCTACCCCGCGTCTCGGCGGACCTTCAATCGGCTGCGGACCGGCGGGGGTGAGCAAAGGGGCGGGCCCTGTGACGAGCTCAAGAAAACGTCAAGTGACTGTCCGGAATACCGATCTCTGGACTCGTGACTACTCTTTCGACCCGCCCGGTGGCCGACCCGACACCGGCTACGCCCGATGCCCTGACGGACTCCGCGCCGGCCGAGTGGCGCGCACAACTAGCCGAGCTGCTGGCCGAGCACGCGATCGGCCTGGTGCACCTCTCGCCGCAGGAGGTGGACGCCGCGCTCGTCGCCGCGCTCAAGGCCATCGGCGAGTTCATCGGCGCGGGCCGGGCGTCGCTGTGGCGCACCGCGACCGACCGCACCCAGATCGTGGTGGCCCACGAGTGGCACGCGGGTAGCGCGTCCGCGCTGCCCCTGGCGCACCGCACGGTGCGCGTGGAACCGCTCGCCGCCGGGCCGGACGGCGCCCCCGGCTACCGGTTCATCGACCCGGCCGACGGGCGGGACTGGCTGGAGACGGACGAGGACCTGGCGTTCGTCGTGCTGCCCCTGCAGGTCGCCGACCGGCTGATCGGCGTGATCCGGTTCGACGCCCTCGGCGCGATGCCGTGGCCGCCGAGCGTGCACGAGCTGCTACGGCCGTTCGGCGCGCTGTGCACCAGCGCCATCGTGGCCCAGCGCGCGATCGCCGGCCTGGAGGCCTCCGAGCTGCGGCACCGCTCGGTGCTGGACGAGGTCGGCGACGTCATCGTGCGCGTCGGGCCGGACGGCGCGCTCTCCTACGTGAACCGCGCCTGGTACGAGCTGACCGGCAACCCGATCGCCGACACCGTCGGCGCGGACCCGCTCGCCAACGTCCACCCCGAGGACCGGGCGCTGGCGATGGAGCACATGGCCGCGGCGATGGCCGGTGAGCCGGGCGGCGTCCGCGAGGTGCGGTTCCTGGCGCACGGCGGCGGGGTGCGCTGGATGGAGGTCAAGGGCCGGGCGGTGTTCGACGGCGACGGCAACCTGGCCGGCTTCTCCGGCGTGCTGCACGACGTCAGCCAGCGCAAGGCGGCCGAGGCCCGGGCGCAGGCCGCCCGCGAGGAGGCGGAGCGGGCCCGGGACGAGGCCGAGCTCGCCCGGGACGAGGCCGAGCAGGCCCGGGACCTGGCCGAGCGCGCCAGCCGGGCGAAGAGCGAGTTCCTGTCCCGGATGTCGCACGAGCTCCGGACGCCGCTGAACGCGATCCTGGGCTTCACCCAGCTGCTGGAGTTCGCCGAGCTCAGCGGCGAGGACGCCGACAACCTTTCCATGATCAGCCGGGCCGGGCGGCACCTGCTGAGCCTCATCAACGACACCCTCGACGTCTCCCGGATCGAATCCGGCCGGCTGTCGATGTCGCTGGAGCCGGTGTCGGTGGCGGACGTGGCCCAGGAGAGCCTCGACCTGGTCCGGCCGGACGCGGCGAACCGGCGGCTGACGCTGCGCACCCGCGGCGAGGGCGTCGCCCCGCACGTCGTCGCCGACCGGCAACGACTCAAGCAGGTGCTGGTCAACCTGTTGTCCAACGCGGTCAAGTACAACCGCAGCGGCGGCGAGGTGCGGATCGCCTGGGCCGTGCCGTCGGCCGAGACCGCGCCGGAGCTCTCGTCGCCGCTCGGCTGGCTGCGCCTCGAGGTCTCCGACACCGGCCTGGGGATTCCCAGCGAGCGCTTCGAGGACATCTTCCTGCCGTTCGAGCGGATCGGCGCGGAGCGCACCGACATCGACGGGTCCGGCATCGGCCTGGCCCTGGCCAAGAACCTGGTGGACGCGATGGGCGGCCGGATCGGCGTGCGCAGCGTGCACGGCGTCGGCTCGACCTTCTACGTCGATCTGCCGCTGGCCGCGGCCGCGGTGCCGGTCGGCGACGACGCGGACGGTGCCGCCCCGGACGGCGCCGACAGCGAGGACATCACCAAGTACACCGTGCTCTACGTCGAGGACAATCCGTCCAACACGATGCTGATGCGGCGCATCTTCACCCGGCGCCCGCACATCCGGCTGCTGGTCGCTGCCGACGGCGACACCGGCCTGGAGATGGTGGGTGAGCACCGGCCTGACCTGGTCCTGCTGGACCTGCACCTGCCCGGGCGCAGCGGCGAGGAGGTGCTGGCCGGGATCCGGCTCGACCCGGCGATCGCGGCGACCCCGGTGGTGATCGTCACGGCCGACCTGACGGCCGGCATCGAGCGCCGCCTGCACGAGGCCGGGGCCACCGATTTCATGTCAAAACCGGTTGATATCGGGCGACTGCTGCACGTCGTCGACCGGGAACTGCGCGTGGTGTGAGGCAACCGCCTCAGTTCTCCCACCATGCCGCCGATCGTTCAGAGGCGAGCCAACCAGCGAACTAGGAGCCCATCGTCATGCGCGGTGCCGACAACGACGTCGCAACCCCGGAGATCAACGCCGATGTGGCGCGGGTGCTGATCGCCGCTGTCAGCCACGGGGTCCGCACGCCGTTGCACTCCCTGCTCGGCTTCCTCGAACTGCTCGGCACGACCGACCTCGACGACGAGGCGCACAGCATCGTGACGGAGGCGCGGGCCGGCGGCACCGAGTTGCTCGTCGCCGGCGACCGCCTGCTCATCCTGCTGCGGTTGCTCCTCGGCGACCAGCCGAGCCCGGCGCAGCCGTTCTCCACCGCGGAACTGCTGCGCGACGTCGCCCGCCGGGCCGGCCCGGACGGCGCCGTCTGGGCCGAAGCCAACTCCTACCTGCCGGCCACCCTGCGCGGCGACGTGGAGGCCCTGCGCCAGCTCCTGCTGGAGCTGGCGAGCAACGCCGCGCGGCACGGCGCGCGGCAGACCCGGATGTACGCCGAGCGGCTCGGCGACTTCACCGAGAGCCCGGCCCGGATCCAGTTCACCGTGGCCGACGACGGGCCGGGGCTGTCGGCCGGCGCGCTGCGGCAGCTGTCGACGCGCCAGGACCGGCCCAGCGAGGAAGCCACCCAGATCGGGCTGTTCCTGGCCACCCGGCTGGCACGCCGGCTCGGCGCCACGCTGACCGTGGCGCAGAGCGACGACCGGGGCACGATCATCAAGTTCGACACCCTGCTCTTCGACACCGACCCGGACCTGGCCGCCCGCGGGCCGGCCGCCCCGGAGCGCGCCGCGGCGGCCGAACCGGAGGTCGTCCGGCTGCGCGTCCTGCTGATCGAGGACAACAAGGTGAACCGCATCCTCGCCCAGCGCCAGATGGCCCGGCTCGGCCACCACCTGGACATCGCCGTCGACGGGGAGACGGGGGTGCGGGCCGTCCTCAACGACAATTTCGACGTCGTCCTGATGGACCGGCACCTGCCGGACATCGACGGCACCGAGTCGGCCCGGCGGATCCGCGCCGGTGAGCTCATCCGGACCCCGTCCCGGCACACGCCGATCATCGCGGTGACGGCGGACGCCTCGCCCGGGCACCGCGAGGAGTGCCTGGCCGCGGGCATGGACGGCTTCCTCACCAAGCCGCTGGACCTGGAGCAGCTGCGGGCGGCGATCGAGGACGTGACCTCGCGGGCGGCGCCGGCCGCCCCGGCGGACGGCGGGGACAAGGACCAGGCGGACTTCGACCCGGGCGCGCTGGGCCGGCTCAACGACGCGCTCGACGGCGACGCGCGCGCCGTGGCCGACCTCGTGCACACCTACCTCGACGAACTGCCGGCCAGCCGGATGCGGCTGCAGGTCGCGCTGGGCCGGGCCGAGACCCGACAGGCGGCGGCAGCGGCCGAGTCGCTGTGGGCGTCCAGCGAGACCGTCGGCGCGGTCCGGCTCGCCCAGCTGTGCGAGCGGATCCACCGGGCGGCCCGGGCCGGCGACGTCGAGCTGGGCCGCACGCTGCTGCCGGACCTGCGGGACACCTGCGACCGCACCGCGACGGCACTCGACCGGACCGTACGCAGCCTGCACGTCTGACCGCCGCGCACTCCTGCCGCAGGGCATCACGCCCGGGAACTCGCGGCTGCGCCCCTCGTCGGACCCGCATCTCCTGGGTATTCGGTCCCACACGCCAGACTTGATCTCACAAAACCGCGCATATCGCACCGGCCGACGGCGTCAAGGGCTGACCGGGCCGCGGGATAAGCCAGTCAGGGCTCCTACAGCCAGGTGATGCCGCCCCGGCCCGGGTAGTTTCTTCGCCGAAAGCAGGGCACCCAGTGCGTCACCCAGTCGATGGAGTCCGGAACGGGTGCGAGGGAACCGTCGGCCCGAGACGAACACCAAGCCGCAGTGCGCGACCCCTCGCTGCGCCAGCCGCGCGAAGTCGCCGACGTTCTCCGTGACCACACATCGGCTGTTGCGTGCGGCCCAGGTCAGCACATCCTCGTCCGACTTCGATGCCAAGCCGACCTCGATATCCAACACCGCCACAACATCATGGCCGTCCGTCCGTAACCGTTGGGCCAGCGCGGGTGGATACATCTCGTCAAGAATGGCGGCAGTCAGGGCTTCCGCTTCCGCAGCAGCTTCTGCTGGGCTGCCCACAGTTGTTCCTCCCGGTCGGCGACTTCTCTGTTGAGCGCAATCCGCTCATCGATTTCCTCGGGGTATGCCGCGTAATAGCGCAATACGACGCCGACTTGCGCCGGGGTAAGCCCGGTGACGTTGCTCAGCTCCAGCAGGAGAGGCTCTTCGTCCAACGCCGGGTCCTCATCACGAACAGCGGTCAGCGCCGCAACGACCTCCCAAACATCAGGTCCGCCCGACAGCGCGGCCCTGCGGCCGGTAGGGCCCGGCCGGAAGACGATGCCGGGATGTTCGTAAGCCCGCAGAGCTTCGTCGATGAAC